>NZ_MKGS01000003.1:0-100712 GCF_002836905.1 Pseudomonas sp. 43NM1
CCGCGTGAAGAGCGTCAACCACGTGCCGAGCAAGCTGTTGCCGCCGTCGCTGAAGAAGAGCTGACCAACGAAGAGCAACTGCAGGAAGACGGTCAGGACAACGCCGAAGGCGATCGTCCACGCCGCCGCTCCCGTGGCCAGCGTCGTCGCAGCAACCGTCGCGAGCGTCAACGCGATGCCAACGGCAACGTGATCGAAGGTTCGGAAGAATCCGAGTCCGCCGAAGGCAGCGAAGGCAACGACAACAACCAGGCACCAAGCGCTGGTGATCTGGCCGCCGGCCTGGCCGTTACTGCAGCCGTCGCCAGCAGCGTGATCAGCGCTCCGGCCGAAGCTCAGGCTAACGAGCAAGCCGAACGCGCCACCGCCGCCGTGCAGGAAACTGCCCCGGTAGAAGCGCCGGTTGTTGAAGCGACTACTCCGGTAGAAGCCACGGCATCGCCGGAAATCGAAGTCGCGCCGGTTCGTGAAGCACAGCCTGAAGTTCAAGCTGCTGCCGAGCCTGCTTTTGTCGCCGAAGCTGCCCATCAGGCAACTCCGGAAACATCGACCGAAACAGTCACCGAAGCCGTTCGCGAAGTGCGTGAAGAGCAAACCGCGTTCAACTGGGTCTCCGAGCCAGTAGCCGCTGAGCCAACCGTCGAAGCACCAGCGCCAGTCGCTGAAGCTGCGGCAGTGGAAGCTCCGTCGATTGAAGCTCCGGTAGTCGAGGCTCCAGTTGTTGAAGCTCCTGTAGTTGAAGCTCCAGTAAATGAAGCTCCAGTAATTGAAGCTCCGGCATTCAAAGCGCCGTCGTTTGAAGCGCCAGTCGCTGAAGCAGTGGTCGCCGAGCCAGTGGTTGCCGCTGCCGAGCCTGCTCCAGTGGTTGAAGCACCGGTTGTTGCCGAAGTGGCTGCACCGGTTGTCGAAACTACTCCGGTCAGCGCCCTGACTGAAAACGGCCGCGCGCCGAACGACCCACGTGAAGTCCGTCGCCGCAAGCGTGAAGCCGAGCGTCTGCAGAAAGAAGCCGAACAGGCTGCTTCTGCTGCTCCGGCCGCTGCTGAAGTTGCCGAGGCAGCCCCTGCCCCGACTGCTGAAGCGCCTGCTGCTGGCACAGCTGAATCCGCTATCGACGAAGCGCCACGCTCCGTTCAAGACGCGGTACAGCAACACGAGCAAGCCCTGGAAAAAGAACACGAGCCTAAACCCCTCGTCTGATTCCATCGGCCATTAAAAAGCCCCGCCTGGTGATCCAGGCGGGGCTTTTTTATGTTCACCACAATCCCTGTGGGAGCGAGCTTGCTCGCGATGGCGGTGAGTCAGCTTGCATAAATGTTGAATATTAAGCTGCTATCGCGAGCAAGCTCGCTCCCACAAGGAAACTGCGGCAGAACTACTGGAAGACCAACCTCTGCGGCACATCCACATCCCACAACACGCCGGGATCATCCACCGCCACTTCCACAACCCGCGCCTGCGCGAACAACGGCTTGGCCCCACGGTCACCCGCCAACTCCATCAGCTCAGGACCGAAGCGCCGCCCAAATCCCACCGGGTGCCCATGGTCGCCCTCATGCACCGCGACGCTAATGCAATCCTCGGCCATCCCCGCCACCACCCGCTCAACACTCGAAGGCAGGATAAACGGCATATCCCCGAGCACGATCAACCAACCATCAAGCTCGGCACACGCCGCCACGCCGGCAGCGATGCTGTCGCCCATGCCGGTCGATTCGATCAGCACAATTTCGAAGCCGTACGCCTGCGCCATGCGAATCACTTGCGGGCGATCCTCGGTGGTCACCAGCACGCGTTTGTGCTGCGATGCCGGCAAACTCAGCAGCACCTGCTCGATCACCGAACGCACAGCGCCATCGCGACCGGTGCAATCGGCGAGCAACTTGTCTTTATCAGCACCGGCAACCTGGCGAAACCGACTGCCCTGCCCCGCCGCCAGCACGATCACGCCAATCGGCTCACTCATACGTCCTCCCGCAACGGCTTCTTCTGTTTCAGCTCGATGCCGTTTTTGATCGCGACAATTTCGGCCAGCAGCGACAAAGCGATTTCCGCCGGAGTGTGGCTGCCGATGTGCAGGCCGATCGGGCCGTGCAGCCGCTCGATGGCCTGTGCTGACAAGCCTAGCTGAGCCAGATTGTCGCGGCGTTTCTGACTGTTGACCCGCGAACCCAGCGCACCGACGTAAAACGCCCTGGAATCGAGCGCCGTCAGCAGCGCCATGTCATCCAGGCGTGGATCGTGGGTCAGCGCAACAATGGCCGTGCGCTCGTCGGTCTGAATGTTCAGCACCGCTTCATCGGGCATGCCCGTGACGAATCGGCCGTGCTGTTCTTCCCAGCCGTAGACGAACTCCGTGCGTGGATCGCAGATCAGCACTTCGAAATCCAGCAGCCGCGCCATTTCCGCGACATAACGCGACAACTGCCCGGCGCCGATCAGCAGCAGACGCCAGCGTGGCCCGTAGATCGCGCGCAACGTATTGCCGTCGAAACTCAGCGCGTCGGTCTTGCTCGCGGGCTCCAGCAGCACTTCGCCGCTGGAGATATCCAGCAGACGCGCGACGATTTCATGGTCTTCACAACGCGCCAGTAATTCGGCGACCCACGCCGGATCGCCGACGCGCTCCTCAGTCAGGCGCAACGTGCCGCCGCAAGGCAACCCGAACCGCGCGGCCTCCTCGCGGGTAACGCCGTAAGTGATCAATTGCACCGGCGGCCCGTCAGGCGGAATCCGCCCGTCGTGCAACCGCGCAATCAGGTCGTCCTCGACGCACCCGCCGGACACCGAGCCGATCACCACGCCGTCCTCGCGCAACGCCAGCATCGCGCCAGGTGCCCGGGGCGCGGTGCCCCAGGTCTGGACCACGCTGTACAACATCACGCGCTGACCGGCGCGGCGCCATTCGAGGACGCTGCGCAGGACGTTCAGATCGACGCTGTCCATCAGGCTTCAGCCTTCTGCCAGCCCTGCAACTGATAACGCACCGGCAAGTCGCGAATGCGTTTGCCGGTCGCGGCAAAAATCGCGTTACACAATGCCGGCGCAATCGGCGGCACGCCCGGTTCGCCGACGCCGCCCAATGGCACCTCGCCCGGTGGCGTAACCAGATGTATCGCGATTTCCTTCGGTGCCAGCGACATGCGCGCCACTTCGTACATGTGGAAGTTGTCTTGCTGGACCTTGCCATCCTTGAAGCTGATCTCGCCGAGCACCGCGTTGCCGAGGCCCATCACGCAAGCGCCTTCGAACTGCGAACGGATGCGCTCGGGGTTGATCTGCGGCCCGCAATCCACCGCAATGTCAGCCTTGTGCACGATCAACGTGCCATCGTCCTTGACCTCGACCTCAATCACCGCCGCCACATAGGTGACGAAGCTGTAATGCACCGCCAGCCCCAGGCCTCGGCCCTTGGGCAATTGCCGACCCCAACCGGCAGCCTTGGCCGCAGTTTCCAAAACGGTGCGCATGCGCGCGGTATCGATTGGATAACGCTCCGGAGATTCGCCGTAGTTCCACTCTTCACTCAAGGTGCGCGGATCAATCTTGCGATCCGGGCCGAGCAACTTGATCTGATACTTCAACGGATCCTGCCCGGCCTTGTGGGCCAATTCGTCAACGAAGGTCTGGATCGCGAAACCGTGAGGAATGTTCGACACCGAGCGATACCAGCCGACCCGCGTGCGCACGGTCGCTTCCGGGTTTTCCAGGCGCACATTGGGAATCGCGTACGCCATGTTGGTGAAACCCATGCCTAATTCGAACGCCGCTTCGTGGTTCATGCCCGGCGCAAACAGCGCGGTGATGCTCGGTGCCACGGTGCGGTGCAACCAGCCCGACGGCATGCCGTCCTTGTCCAGACTGGCTTTCAGGTATTCAGCCGACACGGTGTGAAAGTACGAACAATGGATGTCGTCTTCACGCGTCCATTGCACGCGCAGCGCTTTGCCGGGGAATTCCTTGGCAAGGATCGCCGCTTCGACGACGAAATCCGGTTTCGACTTACGCCCGAAACCACCACCGAGCAATGTGACATTGAACGTGACGTTATCGAACGGCACACCCAGGCGCTCGCCGATCCGCTCGCGGGTGACTTGCGGTGCCTGGCTTGGCGCCCAGGCTTCGATCACGCCGTCCTTGAAGCGCGCGATGGCGACCATCGGCTCCATCGGTGCCTGCGCCAGATGCGGCAAATAATAAGACGCTTCCAACGTATTGGCGCCGCTCAAGGCTTTGTCGATGTCGCCGGTGTTGCGCACCACTTTGCCGGGTTTCAGCGAAGCGGCTTCCAGTTCCTTGCGATAGGCAATCGAGTCGTAACTGGCATTCGGGCCGTCGTCCCACTCGATTTTCAGCGCCTCGCGACCCTTGATCGCCGCCCAGGTATTGCTCGCCACCACGGCCACACCGCCCAACGGCTGAAACTCCGATGGCAACGGACGACCTTCGATCTGCAAGACTTTTATCACGCCGGGGACTTTCAGCGCGGCGCTGTCATCCACCGTTTTGACTTTGCCGCCGTACACCGGCGGGCGGGCGATTGTCGCGTAGAGCATGCCCTCGAAATGCACATCGGCGCCGTACACCGCGCGGCCGTTGACGATGTCGTCACCGTCGATGGCGCGCACGCCTTCCTTGCCGATATAGCGAAACTCTGACGGCTGCTTGAGCCGCAGGCTGTCGCGCGCCGGTACGGCCAGCGCACCCGCGGCAGCGGCCAATTCGCCGTAACCGAGTTCACGTTTGCTCGGTTGGTGCACGACTTTGTGCAATTGCGCGCGGCATTCGCCGACCGGGACTTTCCACTGATCAGCGGCGGCTTGTTCGAGCATGGCTCGCGCGGCGGCACCGCAGCGACGCATCGGTTCGTACCAGTGACGCATGCTGCGCGAGCCGTCGGTGTCCTGGTTGCCGAAACGCACTTCGTCGCCCGGCGCCTGTTGCACTTTGACCCGCGCCCAATCGGCGTCGAGTTCATCGGCGACGACCATGCTCAGACTGGTGCGCACGCCCTGGCCCATTTCCGAGCGGTTGCAGACCACGGTGACCGTGCCGTCGGTGGCGATGCTGACGTAGACCTTCGGATCGTCGATCCAGCCGTTGGGCATGCCTTCGGCGCCGAACTTCTTGTCTTTCTCCTCAGCGAAAGCATCGGGCAAACCCCAACTCGCCGCGACCACCAGCGCACTGGTGGCGCCGACGCCTTTGAGAAAGCCGCGACGGCTCATATTACTCAAGTTGCTCAGGGCAAAATCCTTCGGGAGCTGGCTCATGCCTTGGCCTCCTTCAAATGAGTAGAGGCTTGGCGGATCGCAGTCTTGATCCGGTTGTAAGTGCCGCAACGGCAGATGTTGCCGACCATCGCTT
This sequence comes from Pseudomonas sp. 43NM1, assembly GCF_002836905.1. NCBI lineage: Bacteria > Pseudomonadati > Pseudomonadota > Gammaproteobacteria > Pseudomonadales > Pseudomonadaceae > Pseudomonas > Pseudomonas sp. 43NM1. Next base: position 5,368 of record NZ_MKGS01000003.1, read on the forward strand.
CTTCGATCTGCTCGTCGCTGGGGTTCGGGTTGGTCTTGAGCAGTGCGGTGGCGGACATGATTTGCCCGCCCTGGCAGAAACCGCACTGGGCCACGGCGGTGTCGAGCCAGGCTTGCTGGACGACTTGCCCGACCGGGTCGGCGTGCAGGTTATCGATGGTGCGCACGTCCTGACCGACGACCGAGCCAATCGGCGTGATGCAGCTGCGCGCCGGCAGCCCGTCAATGTGGATGGTGCAGGCGCCACACAGGCCCATGCCGCAGCCGAACTTGGTGCCGTTGTAACCGGCGACATCGCGAATCGCCCAGAGCAGCGGCATGTCTTCGGTGACGTCGAGTTGATGGTCTTGGCCATTGAGTTTCAGGGTAATCATGGGCACGCCCGCATATTTGGTTTGGTCATGGGGTCGAGCAATCTGCCGCCGGGGGATGGCGGTGGGTTCAACAGATCGGCTCAGGCTAATCGGCTCTCTTACGCGGACGGATGCGTCTGCGTCGGGCCTGTCGTTAAATAAATGGGTGAAACAAATGGTTGCATCGTTAGGTGGCTAAGTTAACCCAGCGTTAACAAAAAAGCCCTGCACATTTGAAGTGTGCAGGGCTTCGAATTCGATCTTGAAAGCGTAGCCTCAATAACGATTAGGCTCCATTTCCAGCTCGACGCCGAATCGTTGCGAAATGTCTTGCTGGATGCGTTGCGCCAGTTCGAGCAGTTGCAGCCCGGTCGCGCCGCCGTAGTTGACCAGCACCAGCGCCTGCAATTTGTGCACGCCGGCATCAGCGTCGCGGAAACCTTTCCAGCCAGCTTTCTCGATCAGCCAACCGGCCGCCAGTTTCATCTGCCCGTCGGCTTGCGCGTACGCCACCAGGTCCGGGTATTCGAGCTTCAGTTGCGCAACCAGCGACGCCGGCACCAACGGGTTTTTGAAGAAACTGCCGGCATTGCCGAGCACCGCCGGGTCCGGGAGTTTTTCGCTGCGAATGCTGCAAATCGCCTGGCTGACATCAGTCGGCGTCGGCTGAACGATGCCCTGCTCGGTCAGGCGCTGACGCACCGGGCCGTATTCCAGATGCAAGTGCGCGGCGCGGCTCAAAGTAAAGCGCACCCGCAGAATCAACCAGCGGCCCGGCTGCTGTTTGAACACGCTGTCGCGATAAGCGAAGTTGCATTCTTGCAGGGTGAAATCGCGCAGCTCGCCGGTCTGCCGATCCAGCGCAGTGAGGCCGGCGAACACGTCTTTGATCTCGACCCCGTAAGCGCCGATGTTTTGCATCGGCGCGGCGCCGACAGTGCCGGGGATCAGGCTGAGATTCTCCAGCCCGGACAACCCTGCGGCCAGCGTGTGTTGTACAAACGGATGCCAAGGCTCACCGGCCTCGGCCTCGATCACCACTTGGCCGTCATCGTCGCTCAACACACGAATCCCGCGCGTGGCCATGCGCAGCACCAGTGCCTGAATATCGGCGGTCAGGAGCAAATTGCTGCCGCCACCGATCACCAACAGCGGCACCGCGTGCGTGGCGGCGTAGGCCAGCGCGTCACGGACATCGGCGTCGCTGTGCGCTTCGGCAAACAGCTGCGCCTCAACGTCGACGCCAAAACTGTTGAACGGCTTGAGCGAAACCCGGGGTTGTACCTGCAAACTCATAACCGTCCTTTTAACTCGATCACCAGCCGATCACTGGCACGTTCGATCAGATCCAGCACGTACTCGAAGCCTTGGTCGCCGTCGTAATACGGGTCCGGCACTTCATCGACTTCCGACTCATAACGGCGCAGAAACAAATCCAGCTCCGCCCTGCCCTTGGCCGGTTGCAAGGCCTTGAGGTTGCGCAGATTGCTGTTGTCCATCGCGAGGATCAAATCGTAACTGGAGAAATCGGCGCGGCTGACTTGCTGCGCGCGTTGCGCCGACAAGTCGTAACCGCGCAGCTTGGCCGCCGCTTGACTGCGCTTGTCCGGCGCCGTGCCGACATGCCAGTCACCGGTGCCGGCCGAAGCCACTTCGATCTGCCCGGCCAGCCCCGCTTCACGCAGCTTGTGGCGCAGCACGCCCTCAGCAGTGGGCGAGCGGCAAATGTTGCCGAGGCAGACAAACAGAACCCGCATCAGGCCTCCAGCAAGCGACGAACGCGCTCAAGGTCTTCGACGGTATCGACGCCGGTCGGCGGCGCGATCAACGCGTCGGCAACGTGGATGCGCACGCCGTGCCACAAGGCGCGCAGTTGCTCCAGGGATTCGGTGTTTTCCAGCCAGCATGGGCCCCAGCTGACGAAGTCATGCAGGAAACCGGCGCGATAGGCGTAGATGCCGATGTGACGGCGATACGGCACGCCTTCAGGCATTTGCTCGCGGGTTTTGGCGAATGCGTCGCGCGCCCACGGCAACGTGGCACGGCTGAAGGTCAGCGCCAGACCATTGAGGTCGCTGACGACCTTGACCACGTTGGGGTTGAACAGGGTTTCGACGTCTTCGATCGGCTCGGCCAACGTGGCCATGCGCGCTTCGGTGTGGGCGGCGAGGTTGGCGGCCACCTGATCGATCACGCTCGGCGGAATCAACGGCTCGTCGCCCTGCACGTTGACCACGATCGCGTCTGCGGCCAGGCCTAGTTTGGTCGCAACTTCGGCCAAACGGTCGGTGCCGGAATTGTGATCTTCGCGGGTCAGCACCACTTCGGCGCCGAAGCTTTTGCAAGCCTCGACAATCCGCGCATCGTCAGTGGCAACCACCACGCGCTGGGCGCTGCTTTTGCTCGCCTGTTCCCAGACGTGCTGGATCATCGGTTTGCCGGCGATCAGCAGCAGCGGTTTGCCCGGCAAGCGGGTCGAGGCGTAGCGCGATGGAATGACAACGGTAAAGGCTGTGGTCATTTATCCAGGCGCTCGTCGGTGGTCAGGGTGCGGGCTTCGGTTTCGAGCATCACCGGGATGCCGTCGCGAATCGGGTACGCCAGGCCTGCGCCCTTGCTGATCAGCTCGGTCTTGTCGGCGCTGAGCTTGAGTGGGCCTTTGCAGACCGGGCAAGCGAGGATATCGAGCAGTTTGGTGTCCATGAGCGTTCCCTGGATAAAGACGTAATTAAGGCAAAAGACGATTCGGCAACAGGCGCATCAGCTGCGTATCGAACCAGGCCACAAAGGCCGGCGACGGCGCAGCATCGACCGCCAGGTACCACCAGTCGGCGGCAGCAAAGGCGCGGCACTTCACCGCATCCTTTTCGGTCATCACCAACGGCAATGACGGGGTGAAACTCAACGCCTGCACGCTGTATTCGGCGTGATCGGCAAAGGCATGCGGTATTGGCCGCCAGTGTAGCGTTTCGAGGGTATTGAAGAAACGCTGCGGATTGCCGATCCCGGCCACTGCGTGCAGCGCCTGACCTGCAGGAAAGTGATCGAGCGGCCGGCGTTCGCCGCTGTGCAGGTTGACCAGCGCGGTCGGTTGCAACTGAAAGGCAAAACCGTCGTCGCGGTCTTCGGCGGCGCCGTTGAACAGCACGGCATCGACGCTTTGCAGGCGCTCGACCGGCTCGCGCAACGGCCCGGCGGGCAGGCAACGCTGATTGCCCAAGCCTCGCGCGGCGTCGATCAGCACCAGTTCAAGGTCGCGGGCCAAGCGGTAATGCTGCATGCCGTCGTCGGACAGAATCAGGTCCAGCGGTTCGCTGGCCAGCAATGCCTTGACCGCGTTGCTGCGGTTGGGGTCGATCATCAACGGCACGCCGGTGCGCTGGACGATCAGCAACGGCTCATCACCGGCAATCGCGGCGTTCTGCTCAGCTTCGACACGCCACGGCAGTTGCGGCGGCTTGGCGCCATAACCGCGACTGACCACGCCGACGCGCAAACCGCTGCGTTGGCAATGCTCGATCATCCACAGGATCATCGGTGTCTTGCCGGTGCCACCGACGGTGATGTTGCCGACGACAATCAACGGCACCGGCGGCTGGTAGATTTCGCCCTCGCCAGCCAGAAACCGCTGGCGCTTGCCGACCACCACGCGCCGGTACAGCCATTCGAGCGGCTGCAACAGCTTCAGCGCCGGATGACCGGCATACCACGCGGCGAGCAAACGATCAGACATGGCCATCAGGGTGCGGGCGGCGCCGCCTCGACGGTGGTCATGCGCAAATGGCTGAAACCGAGCTTGCCGGCGGCATCCATGGCGATGATGACGGACTGATGCTGGGCCTTGCCGTCGGCGCTGATGGACAACGGCAAGTTGGTGTCGCCATTGGATTCCTTGCGCAAGGCGTCCATCAACGTCGCCAGATCATTTTTCGGCAGCAATTGGTTGTTCACCGAAAACACGCCTTCGGCGCTGATCGCCACGTCGAGTTGCTTGAGCTGCTGATCTTCGGCCGGGGAGCCGCTGACCGCTTCCGGCAGTTCGACGCGCAACTGGGTTTCGCGGGTAAACGTGGTGGTCACGACAAAAAACAGCAGCAAAATGAACACCACGTCGATCAGCGACGCGAGGTTGATGTCGACATTCTCCCGTTGCTTGCGGCGGAATTTCACGCTTTGCCCTCAGCCAGATCGACGTCACGGTCGCCCTGCACCACCTCGACCAGCTTGATCGCTTCCTGCTCCATGCCAACCACCAGTTCATCGATGCGACGTTGCAGGAAACGGTGGAAGAACACCGACGGAATACCGACCATCAGGCCCGCCGCCGTGGTGATCAGCGCTTTCGAGATACCCCCGGCGAGCACCGCAGCGTTGGTGGTCATGCCCGTGCCCATGAACGCGCTGAAAATATCGATCATGCCCAGCACCGTCCCGAGCAACCCGAGCAGCGGGGCCATGGCGGCGATGGTGCCGAGCGCATTGATGTAGCGCTCCAGCTCGTGAATCACCCGAGCGGCGGCTTCTTCGATGCACTCTTTCATGATCTCGCGACCATGCTTGGAGTTGGCCAGGCCGGCCGCGAGGATTTCGCCCAACGGCGAGTTGGCGCGCAGTTCCTTGAGCTTCTCTTTGTTGAGCTGTTTGTCCTTGATCCAGACCCAGACCTGCCCGAGCAAGTGCTCCGGGGTCACGCGACTGGCGCGCAGGGTCCACAGACGTTCAGCAACGATTGCCATTGCCGCGATGGAACTCAGAATGATCGGAATCATCATCCAGCCGCCGGATTTAACCAATTCCCACACAGTGACAGTCCCCTCGAAAAAGTGCGCCACTCTAACATAGGGGTTCGGTGCACCGAAGACTGTCATGTCGCATCCCGTCCGGCCGTGATAGCTCATGGCTATTTATTGCCCCCGTGGTTAGCCGTTGGCGAATCGCGCCAGAAGCGCCGTTGTTGACGCATGGTTCGGGGTGGCTCGAAGCTGCCGAGTTGCAGACGGATGGCGCCGTGCTCGGCGCTGTCATAGATGCGCAAGCCGCGTTTGCGATAGCGCGCCAGCACCGTGGGATGCGGATGACCAAAGGAATTGCCCTGCCCGCGCGAGATCAGCACGGCTTTGGGTTGCAGCGCGCTGAGCAGCGCCATCGACGAAGAACTGCGGCTGCCGTGGTGCGGCGACGCCAGCCAATCGGTGCTGACTGCCAACGAGCTGTCGAGCAGCGCGCGCTCGGCGTGGCGGTCGATATCGCCGGTCAGCAGCAAACGTTCGCCATTGGCTTGAATCTGCAGCACGCAGGATTTTTGATTGCTTTCGCTCGCCGCTGTCCATTGCCAGAGCTGGAAGGTCACGCCGTCCCACGTCCATTGCCGGCCATTTTCGCAGCCCTCGGCCAGCAATTCGACGGGCAAGCCTTGAGGATCGCCGCTGTGCACGCGCGCCACCGGCAGCCCGTTGGCGACCGAGCGCGCGCCGCCGGCATGGTCGGCGTCGGCATGGCTGAGCAACATCACATCAAGTTGTTTCACCCCGAGTTTGCGTAATGCCGGCAGCACCACACGCTCGCCGAGGTCGAAATCGCCGACGCGCGGGCCGGCGTCGTAGAGCAATGCGTGATGCCGGGTGCGCACCAGAATCGCCAGACCCTGGCCGACGTCGAATTGCCAGACGTCGGCGCGGCCCTCGGGCACTTCATCGCGCGGCGGAAACACCAGCAACAGCAGCAACGGCCAGCCTAGTGCGCGCATCGGCACACCGCGCGGCATCAGGAGCAGGAACGCGCCCAACCCACCGAGCACACCAATCCATAACGGCACCGCCACCGGCACCCACGCGGGCAGTTGATTGGCGACCAATCCGAGGCCTTTGAACATCAGGTCGATCAGCCCGCCGGCCAGCCACAGCAAGCCTTCACCGACCACAGGCACTGGCAGCAGCAACATCCCCAACAAGGCTGGCGGCAACACCACCAGACTGATCCACGGCACCGCGAGCAGATTGACCAGCGGCCCGCTGACACTGATGGGCAATCCCAACAACAGCAGCACCGGGCACAGGCCAATCGCAATCAACCATTGCGCGCGGGTCCAGGTCTGCCACCAGCGCCACGGACCCAGTCGCCCGCCGACAGTGAAGATCAACACCGCGACCGCCGTGAACGACAACCAGAAACCCGGTTGCAGGCTCGCCAGCGGGTTGAGCAACAACACTCCACCGAGCGCCAGCGACAGCGGCCACCACGCGCCGAGATGACGAAAGCGCAATCGCCACAGCAGCACCAGGCCAATCATTACGCAGGCGCGGCGCACCGGCACGTCGAAACCGGCCAGCAGTGCGTAACCGAGCTCGGCGGCGAACGCCAAGCCACACGCCCACGGCAACCACGGCATTCGCCCCGGCCACACGCCATATCGGGCGAGCAAAGCGATCAGCAAGTACACCGTGCCCGCCAGTAACCCGATGTGTTGCCCGGAAATCACCAACAGGTGCACGGTGCCGGTGTCCTGCAACACTTGCCAGTCTTCGCGGCTCAAACCGGCGCCATCCCCCAGCACCAGCGCCGCCAGCGCACCGGCGCGGCCCTGAGCATCGACGTTGAGCAAGCGCTGGCGGATGCCGTCGCGCCACGCCCAACGCGCGGGTGCCAAAAGCTGGCCGTCCTTGACGCTGCCCGTCGCGCCGATGCCTTGGGCCAATAACCAGGCGTCGTAATCAAACGCGTGCGGGTTGAGCAGACCCACCGGCCGTTTCATTTTCACCGCCAGACGCCAGCGCTCGCCGCTGTTGACCGCTGGCCCGCCGTACCACGCCAGGCGCATCAGCGACGGCACCGCGGCGTGGCGCGAGTGCGCGTCGGCCAGTTCGAAACGCACCACCGTTTCGCTGTTCTGCGGCAACCCTGTGATTCGCCCTTCGACCCAGCGTGTTTCGCCATCCAGCTTCGCGGGCAACCGATCATCCAGCGCCGTTTGCGCAAAACCACATGCCCAGCTAAAACCAAACAGCCAGAATGCCAACGGATACGTGCGAAACGGCAGCAGCATCAACGCCACCACCGGCAACAACAGCCACAACCAGACCGGCGGTAATTCCGGTAAAAAACGCAACGCCAACAATCCGAGCGCCAGCGCCACTATCCCTGTGCGCATAAGCCCGTCCTTGAGAGGTCCCTCCCTAGGCTTAGTCGGCTTTACGCACATGCACGGTTATTAATTGTCACAAAGTCTGAATGGGCCACTTATAGAATCCAGACATACTTGCGGCCTGAACCGACCGAGAAGCCTTATGCCCCGGCGCTTATTCAAACGCTACATGCCAGACCCGACCAGCATCAAGGAACACAAATCCTTACGCTTTCTCGGCACTCTGCTGCATGACCCCAACCTCTGGCACCTCAATCGACACTCGGTGGCCCGGGCGATGGCGGTGGGTCTGTTTGCCGCGTTCCTGCCTATTCCCCTGCAAATGCTCGTCGCTGCGGTGCTCGCGATCATGGTGCGCGGCAACATGCCGATTGCGGTGAGCCTGGTTTGGCTGACCAATCCGATCACCATGCCAGCGGTGTTCTTTTGCACCTATCAGACCGGCGCCTGGCTGATGGATGTGCCGGCCCGACATCTGCCGGATGAGCTGACCTGGGAATGGATCAGCGGCCAACTCTCGACGTTGTGGCAACCGTTTTTGCTGGGGTCGGTGGTGATGGGATTGGTGCTCGGCGCCCTCGCCTATTGCCTGACGATGATGTATTGGCGTTGGTGGGTGGCGCGGCAGTGGCGGCGACGCAAGAAGAAGAGAATGGGTTGAATGCAAAACGGCCTCCTTGATGGGAGGCCGTTTTTTTACGCGGTGTTTGCGCTGACGCCATCGCGAGCAAGCTCGGCTGCCACAGGTTCAGCGTTCGCCCCTGTAGGAGCGGGGCTTGCCCGCGAAGCAGACGACTCGGTCGCAGATCAGGTGCGCATGCCGCGCCCACTCACCAGCAACCGCGCGCAAGCGACGTACAACACCACGGTCGCCACGACCATGAAGGTAATCGCCACACTGATCTTGATGTCCGACACGCCAAGAATGCCGTAACGGAAGGCGTTGACCATGTGCAGCACCGGGTTGGCCAGCGACACGGTTTGCCAGAACGGCGGCAGCAGCGAGATCGAGTAGAACACCCCGCCCAGATAGGTCAGCGGCGTCAGCACGAACGTCGGGATGATCGAAATATCATCGAAGTTGCGCGCAAACACGGCGTTGACAAAGCCCAGCAGCGAGAAGATCGTCGCCGTCAGCACCACCACCAGAATGGTCACGCCGAGGTGATGCACCTGCAAATCGGTGAAGAACAATGACAGCAGCGTCACGATGACCCCGACCATCAAACCGCGCAGCACGCCGCCCAAGGTGTAGCCGATCAGAATCGTGTGCGGCGACACCGGCGAGACCATCAGTTCCTCGATGGAACGCTGGAACTTGCTGCCGAAGAAACTCGACACCACGTTGCCGTAGGAGTTGGTGATCACCGACATCATGATCAGCCCCGGCACGATGTACTCCATGTAAGTGAAGCCACCCATGCCCCCGATCTGCTTGCCGATCAGGTTACCGAAGATCACAAAGTACAAAACCATGGTGATCGCTGGCGGCAGCAGCGTCTGCGGCCAGATCCGGGTAAAGCGCCGGACCTCACGGTAAACGATGGTATTGAGGGCAACGAGGTTGGGTTGCAGCTCGGAACTCATACCGCCACCTTCGACAGATTTTTCTCCACCAGGGACACGAACAACTCCTCGAGGCGATTGGTTTTGTTGCGCAAGCTCAGCACTTCGATGCTCTGATGCGCCAACTGGGTGAACAGCGCGGTGATGCCCATGGCTTTGTCGACCTGCACTTCAAGCGTATGGCCATCGATCAGCTTGGTCGGGTAACCGAGCAACTGCGGCGGTGTGGTCAAGGTGTTCTTGATGTCGAGCAGGAAGGTTTCCACGTGCAACTGGCCGAGCAGCGTTTTCATGCTGGTGTTCTCGACGATGGTGCCGTGGTCAATGATCCCGATGTTGCGGCACAACTGCTCAGCCTCTTCCAGATAATGCGTGGTGAGGATGATGGTGATGCCTTGCTGGTTCAGTTCAGTGAGGAAGGTCCACATCGAACGACGCAGTTCAATGTCCACGCCCGCCGTCGGTTCGTCGAGGATCAGCAGACGCGGTTCGTGAACCAGGGCGCGAGCAATCATCAAACGCCGTTTCATCCCGCCGGACAGTGACCGCGAGGGCGTATCACGTTTATCCCAGAGACCGAGCTGTGTCAGGTATTGCTCGGCGCGTTCCTTGGCGATTTTCGACGGGATGCCGTAATAACCGGCCTGCGTCACGACGATATCGAAGGTCTTTTCAAACTGATTGAAATTGAATTCCTGCGGCACCACGCCAATCGAGCGCTTGAGCTGCGCAGGGTTCTTGTCCAGGTCGTGGCCGAAGATATTCACCGTGCCGCTGGTCTTGTTGACCAGGGTCGAGAGAATGCCAATGGTGGTGGATTTGCCGGCGCCGTTAGGGCCGAGCAACGCAAAAAAGTCACCTTCGGCGACGTCCAGATCGATACCACTCAAGGCCTGGAAACCGTTGCCGTAGGTTTTGGTTAGCTGCCGGATGGACAGAGCGGAACTCATATCTGATTACGCACCAAGAAGGGAAGAAAGGAATAAATAAGGGCGGGCGGCGACGAATACAACCGCGGCGCAGGAGCGCAATGGTGCGTGTCGCCGCCACACAAGTACAGTCAAGTGTGTCGATAGTGAGTATTAAGTCAACGCGGTCATGACCGCTTTCTGAAACGCCGGACGCTGTTTCAACCGGGCATACCAGGCTTCGAGATGCGGCTGCGGCGCGCGCTCGATGGGCATCTCGAACCAGGCATAAATGAAACTGCCCAGCGGAATGTCGCCCATGCCGATTTCGGCGCCGGACAGGTACGGTTGGTTTGCCAACGCCTGATCGGCCATCGCCAGCAAGCCTTCGCATTCCTTGATCGCCGCATGGATGGCGGGCCAGTCCTGCTGATCTTTCGGCGTGCGCAACACACCCCAGAACACCGTGCGGAACGGGCCGGCGAAACTTGAAGTGGTCCAGTCCATCCATTTGTCAGCGGTCGCGCGAGCCTGAACATCCTGCGGATACCAGGCCGTGTTGCTGGCGTGTTTCGCCATCAGGTAACGCACGATGGCATTGGATTCCCACAGGACAAAACCGTCGTCTTCAATCACCGGCACCCGGCCATTGGGATTCATCGCCCGGTACTGCGGCGTGTCGACGACACCGAACGCACCACCGGCATCGATGGCTTCGTAGGCGAGGCCGAGTTCTTCGGCGGCCCACAATGGTTTGCGCACATTCGACGAGTTTTTCCGACCCCAGATCTTCAGCATGACCGCCTCTTTATGGATGAATGCGCAGGCAGCATACGCCGGATCAGGCGCGACTCAAATCACCCTGCATGTCGCCACGCATGTCACCCAGGAGCGCGGGCAAATGATCGCCAAACAGGTGCGGATAGCACTTTTCCAGGTGTTCGAAAAAGAATGTCTCAGGCACGTCGGCGAACTGACCGTGGTCCACCAGGTACTCCATCAACTGCTCGCCTTCGCGATTGAAGGGATGGAAAACGCTGTCGTGGACGCCATCGAATTCCAGCGGCGCCACGTTGAACAATTCGCACAAACCCTGATTGAACGCCGGCGTGGCTTTGACCCAACGCCCGTTCAAATACAACTCGGTGTAACCGTGCATGGCGAACACATCGCTCTTGAGCAATTCCAGCAAGCGCGGCGTCGACAGGTGATTGCGCACATCGGCCAGACCTATACGCGCGGCAATCCCACAATGCCGGGCACATCCCGCCAGCAGGGTCGCTTTGGGCACGCAATAACTTTCGCCGGCCGCCAGCGCGTAACTGCCACGTAAAGTGTCTGGGTCGCGGCTGAAGGTATAGGGGTTGTAGCGCACGGCCTCGCGCACCGCGTAATACAGATTGATCGCCTGCTGAACGGGATCGCGACTGACGCCGCGATGCTTTTCGGCGAACTCCACCACCGCGGGGTGGTCACTATCGATGAAGCGGCCGGGATTCAAATACTCGTGCATGAGGGCGATCTCCTGGGGGAGCCTCGAGTCTAGCGACACCTTCAGCACACAGATAACGACGATTCGGCCAAACATGGGCGCTTTGCCGCTAACCCCGCGAACGTTTTCCCAGGGCTGTTGCCCACAGTTCTTACAAAACCCGTCCAAGGTTTCCCACGATATCAATCACATCGGTCTGACCACACTGTTTTGCGGATGCCGTCTAAGCTCTGAAGGTTGGTTTTGCCCTGGTGTCACGGAGGATTAAATATGCTGTTGTTGTGGATACTGGTTCTGATCGTCGGAGTGGCCTATTTGGCTCACCGCCGCGTTGCCCCGCTGCCGGCGTTGGGCATTGTGGCTGTTTACGTGTTGGCGATGGGCGCCTTCAGCCATGCACCGGGTTGGCTGTTGCTGATTCTCTGGGTGCTGGTCGCTGCAGTGGCGGCGCCTCTGTTGCTGCCCGACCTGCGCCGCAAATACTTCAGCGCGCCGCTGTTCAGCTGGTTTCAGAAAACCCTGCCGCCGATGTCGCAAACCGAACGCGACGCCATCGATGCCGGCACCGTGTGGTGGGACGGCGAGCTGTTCAGCGGTCGTCCGGACTGGGACAAGTTGCTGGCCTATCCAAAAGTCCAACTGACCGAAGAGGAACAGGCTTTCATTGATGGCCCGACCGAAGAACTCTGCGCGATGGTCAGCGATTGGCAGATCGGCCAGGACATGGACCTGCCGCTTGAAGCCTGGACGCACATCAAGGAAAACGGCTTCTTTGCGCTGATCATTCCCAAGGAATTCGGCGGCAAAGGCTTCTCCGCGTACGCCCACTCTCAGGTCGCGATGAAACTGGCGACCCGCAGCGGCGATCTCGCCTCCACCGTCATGGTCCCGAACTCGCTCGGCCCTGCTGAACTGCTGCTGCACTACGGCACCGACGAACAACGCAATCACTACCTGCCACGCCTGGCGCGCGGCGATGACATTCCGTGTTTCGCACTGACCGGGCCGCTGGCCGGCTCCGACGCTGGCGCGATGCCCGACACCGGGATCATCTGCAAAGGCGAATGGGAAGGTCAGCAAACCCTGGGCCTGCGCCTGAACTGGGAAAAACGCTACATCACCCTCGGCCCGGTCGCTACCCTGCTCGGTCTGGCGTTCAAGGCTTATGACCCGGATCACTTGCTGGGTGACAAGGAAGACCTCGGCATCAGCCTCGCGCTGATCCCGACCGAAACCCCTGGCGTCGAAATCGGCCGTCGTCACTTGCCGCTCGGCGCAGCGTTCATGAACGGTCCGAACTCCGGCAAAGACGTATTCATTCCGCTGGAATTCCTCATCGGCGGCCAGGAAATGCTCGGCAAAGGCTGGATGATGCTGATGAACTGCCTGTCGGTCGGGCGTTCCATTTCCCTGCCGGCGGTGGGCACTGGCGCCGCCAAGTTCACCAGTCTGGTCACCGGCCAATACGCTCAGGTGCGTGAACAGTTCAACGTGCCGCTGTCGGCATTCGAAGGTATCCAGGAAGCCATGGCGCGCATCGGCGGTAACGCCTGGATGATGGACGCCGCGCGCATGCTGACCGCCAACGCGGTGGATTTGGGCGAGAAACCGTCGGTGTTGTCGGCGATCCTCAAATATCACCTGACCGAACGCGGCCGCGAGTGCATCAGCCACGCGATGGACGTGCACGGCGGTAAAGCAATCATCATGGGGCCGAATAACTATCTGGGCCGCAGCTGGAATGGCGCGCCGATCTTCATCACCGTGGAAGGCGCAAACATCCTTTCGCGCAACCTGATGATCTTCGGCCAAGGCGCGATTCGCTGCCATCCATTCGTCCTCAAGGAAATGGCGCTGGCCGGTCGTGAAGACAAGGATCAGGCACTCAAGGAATTCGACGGTCTGCTGCTCCAGCACATCGGTTTTGCGGTCAGCAACGCTGCCAGCACGCTGGTGTTGAACCTCGGTTTCGGCCACTTCGAACACGCGCCGGGCAACAAACTGAGCCAGGGTTACTTCCGCGCGCTCAACCGCCAGGCTGCAGCATTCGCCATGCTTGCCGACCTCAGCATGATGCTGCTGGGCGGCGAACTGAAGCGTCGCGAACGGCTGTCGGCGCGTCTGGGCGATGTGCTCAGCAACATGTACCTCGCCTCCGCCGCGCTCAAGCGTTATCACGATCTGGATTCGCCGGACCACATGGCGCCGCTGTTCAACTGGGCGATGGAAGAAAGCCTCGGCCAGTCCGAGCGGGCGTTGGACGAACTGTTGAGCAACTTCCCGAACAAGTTCCTCGGTTGCCTGCTGCGGGTGATCGTGTTCCCGTTCGGCCGCCGCCACAAAGGTCCGTCGGACAAACTCGGCGCCGAAGTGGCTGCGGTGATTGGCCGGGCCAAGGGCGATCCAACCCTCGAAGAGTTGCTCGGCGGTTGCTACCGTCCGCAATCGGCTGATGACGCGGTTGGCGCGCTGCAACATGCGTGCAATCTGCTGAACAGCGCGCAGCCGTTGCACAAAAAGCTGCACGTCGCGCTCAAGAGCGGTCAGGTCAAACCGACTGCCGGCGAACACGCGATCGATGCCGCACTGGAAGCCGGCGTGTTGCAACCGGCCGAAGCACAGACCCTGCGTGATGCCGAACTGGCGCGCCGCAAAGTCATTGATGTCGATGATTTCGACAAGGAAGAACTGGCGCTGGCCGACGGAAAGGTCCGCTGATCCTGTAAAAACCGGTGCGGGAGCTTTATACTCCCGCGCCCGTTTTGCTCTTGAGGACTTATCTCGTGTCCAATGTCGTTGCCGACCATCTCGTCTTGCTTGACCACTTGCGCAGCATCCTGGTCGCCGTAGGTGAGGCCGAACAGGTTCCCGAAGAAAGCCATGCCTTGTTTCTGGAGCGCTTCGACGAATTGCGTGCATTGCTGCCGGTCGATCCGATCGAAAGCCAATACCTGGGTCAGGACATTCTCTGCCAGGTAATCACCCGTTATCCGCAAATCGCCCACCTGGTACCGCGCGACCTGCTGTGGTACTTCGCCGGCGACTGCCTGCATTACATGCCTGACGATGAAATCAATCTGTATCAGGCTCTGGAAGAACGTCGTTTCGAAGCTGAGCAGAACGACGAACCGTTTGACTGGAATCAGGAAAAACAGCTGCTGGCGATGTCGAACGACGACAGCAAGCACTGATCCCGGATCAGCAATGCAAAAGGCCCGCATGGTGAACATGCGGGCCTTTTTTTGTGGCGTTAATGAGGGCGCCTTCGCGGGCAAGCCTCGCTCCTACAGGTTATGCGCGATCCCTGTAGGAGCGAGGCTTGCCCGCGAAGGCGTCAGTCAAAGCAATCCGTCACTCTCCGGCAACTCATACTCAGCCGCAACCTTGCCCAAGGCACTCGGCTTCCCCGGCTTGCTCAGCGTCGGCTCTTTCTCCAGACACTCCACCAGATAATCAATCAGCACCCGAAGCTTGGGCGGCAGATAACGCGTCGGCGAATGCAGCAACCAGGCGCCGCCATGGTAGGACGCGAGGAACGTCCAGTCCGGCAGCACCTGCACAATCAATCCCTGCTCCAGCGCATAACGCGCGGTGAAATACGGCAAGCTGCCAATGCCAATGTGCTGCAACACCGCGCCGAGCCGCACGCCAGTGTGGTTGGCCGCATAGCGTCCACGCACTCCGACGGTTACCGCTTTACCGCCCTTCTTGAATTTCCAGCGAGCATCGCTCGGGGTTTCGCCCAGGTAGATGCAGCTGTGATTGAGCAAGTCGTGAGGATGGGTCGGCGTGCCGTGTTCGGCGAGGTATTGCGGCGTGGCGCAAAGCAAATGGTCGATGGTCAGCAATTGCCGCCCAACCAATCCGGCGGGCGGGCGATCGGTGATGCGGATCGCCAGATCAACATTGTCATCGATCAAATCCACCTGCCGATCTTCCAGCAACAACTCCACATCGACTTTGGGATAACGCCGCAGAAATTCCGGCATATGCGGGTGAATCACAAAACGGCCCACCGCTTTCGGCACGCTGACCCGCACCAGACCTTCCGCCTCGTGGTTGAACTGGCCGCTGATTTCCATCACTGACTTCGCCGCGCTGACCATTTCCTGGCAACGTTTGAACACTTCTTCGCCGCCATCACTCAAGCGCAATTTACGCGTG
Organism: Pseudomonas sp. 43NM1; assembly: GCF_002836905.1. Classification (NCBI taxonomy): domain Bacteria; kingdom Pseudomonadati; phylum Pseudomonadota; class Gammaproteobacteria; order Pseudomonadales; family Pseudomonadaceae; genus Pseudomonas; species Pseudomonas sp. 43NM1. The sequence continues at coordinate 20,991 of NZ_MKGS01000003.1, forward strand.
GTGCGCTGCAGCAAGCGCGTGTTCAAGGCTTTCTCCAGACGCGAAATACTGCGGCTGACCGCCGATGGCGACGAGCCTAATTGGCGAGAGGCTTCGGAGAAGCTGCCGGTCTCGACAACTTTGACGAAAATCGCCATTTCACCCAACAACGGCAGCGGTAGATTTATGCTCACAGCGCAACAGTCCTTTGATGTTTGAACGGATTATCACGCAATTCCACGCTTCATATAATAAAAACAGAATCTTTAATAAGGGCATGGAATATGACGCTTCGCCTCTTTTTCCATAGTGATGACCTCAAGGCCAATGTGGAAGTCCTCGACTGCACGCCCCACGAGAATGAATTCGCGGTGGTTTTACGCGCCACACTGTTTCACCCACAGGGCGGCGGGCAGCCGTCGGACATTGGCTGGATCGGTGAAAGCCAGGTGCTGCGCGTGGCTCAGGATCCCGAGCGGATCGTCCATTACGTCGACCACCCGGTACAACTCGGGATGATCCAGATCCGCGTCGACGAACAACGCCGCCAACTCAACGCCCGCCTGCACTCGGCCGGTCACCTGATTGGGCATTTCATTCAGGCGCGCGGCTGGATGCCGATCAAGGCGCACCACTGGCCGGGTGAAAGCCGCGTGCAATTCAAACCGGCCGAATCGGCTGAAGAACTCGATGTGGAAACGGTTCAACGCGGCATCGAACAGTGGATTGCCGCCGACCTGCCGCGCCTGACGTCACTGCGCGAAGGCGCTCGGGAAATCAGTTTCGGCGACCTGCCGGCCTACGGTTGTGGCGGCACGCATGTACGGAGCCTGAAGGATTTGGGCACGGTAACGATCGACTCCCTTGCACAGAAAAAGGGCACGTTGTCCGTCCATTACCACGTGGACTGACGCGCGGACTGAGCTTTGCGCGATGGCGCCAATGTCATCGCCCGGCGCCGGAGGGGCGCGCATTCGCGAGCTCCGTTGACTATTCGATAGATGGACCTAAAAACATGATGCTTGACGTCGAGCGTCTCGATGAGACGTGCATAAAAAAACTCGCCAACGAAGAAGTGCTGGCCGTTCGCGTCAAAGGCTTTTTGCCCCAGCCGCTGGCGGTGCAGATTGGCGACAAGATTCTTGCGCCTGGTTTCGAGGGCTACATCAACGCACCGAGCATCGGTCGCATCGGCATGGCGTTTTATGAAGCGGAAAACCAGCCGCTGCTGATCGAAGACTATTTCGCCCGCGCCGCCAGCAACATTGAAGAACTGCGCAACCGCTGCGCGCCCTACGCCTCCCCCGTCGACACGCTGCGCTGCATGCTCGACGAGACCTGGCCGGCGGGCGCGCATCTGGAAAACCTCTACGGGCGCAAAATGTACGTCGGCCTGTCGCGAGTGGTGAAGCCCGGCGTGTGTTTTCTCGCCCATCACGACATCTTCGCCAAGGACGCCCCGGACAGTTTTCAGGCGCGCAGCCTCGACGCGCAGTTCGCCTGCAACGTCTACCTGAACATGCCGACCGAGGGCGGCGCGTTGCAGATGTGGGACCACCCCATCACCCCCGACCAGTTCGATGAAATGCGTGGCGACAGCTACGGCATCGACCCGGCACTGCTTGGCCCTCCGACCCTGGAGGTACGCCCCGATCCGGGCGATTTCATCATGTTCAACTCGCGCTGCATGCACTCGGTGACTCCGGGCGTGGCAGATCCGCGTTTGAGCGTGTCCTTTTTTGTCGGTTATCGCGGCAACGCTTCACCCCTTACTTTCTGGAGTTGAGATGTTTTCGAATTACCTGGGCGAGTTTCTGGCACTGGCGACCATTCACTTTCTGGCCGTCGTCGCCCCCGGACCGGACTTTGCCGTCACCATCCGCCAGAGCGTACGTTTCGGCCGGCTGGTAGGCATCTGCACTGCGCTGGGCATCGGCGCGGGGATTTCCGTGCACGTGCTTTACACCCTGCTCGGCGTTGGCGCGCTGATGCACACCACGCCGTGGCTGTTGACCGTGGCCAAGGTCGTGGGCGGCGCCTACATTCTTTACCTCGGCGTCAGCCTGTTGCGCAGTAAGCCGAAAACCGTGCTTGAAGGGGAAAAAGTCACGGACGAACCAGTGGTCGAGCAGACGCTGTTGAAAGCGTTTACCACGGGTTTCCTGACCAACGCGACCAACCCGAAAGCCACGCTGTTCTTTCTGGCGATCTTCACCACCATCATCAGCGCCACGACGCCGCTGAACATTCAAGCGCTGTACGGCGTGTGGATGTGTTTTGTCAACGCGCTGTGGTTCGTGATTGTGGCGCTGTTTTTTTCCAGTAACCGGGTGCGCCTGCTGTTCATGCGCATGGGGCATTGGTTCGAACGCAGCATGGGGGTGATTCTGATCCTGTTCGCCGGGCGCCTGATTTTGTCGATGTAAGGCTTATTCACGACGAGACATGCACCACGCAAAAGGCCCGCCCAGTCAGACTGGCGGGCCTTTTTTTTGCAGGCTAGGGATAAATCGAGCGCACACAAAAACGCCGCTCAGTGAGCGGCGTTTTTGTTGAATATGGAGCGGGAAACGAGACTCGAACTCGCGACCCCGACCTTGGCAAGGTCGTGCTCTACCAACTGAGCTATTCCCGCAAATGGCGTCCCCTAGGGGACTCGAACCCCTGTTACCGCCGTGAAAGGGCGGTGTCCTAGGCCACTAGACGAAGGGGACACGCTAACTGAAACACATGGTGTGTATTTCAGTGCCCAAATCCGCATCCGAAGATGTCGGTTCTGGTTTCACTCAGCGCTGCCCGAAAGCAACGCTGTTTAAAATTGGAGCGGGAAACGAGACTCGAACTCGCGACCCCGACCTTGGCAAGGTCGTGCTCTACCAACTGAGCTATTCCCGCATATGGCGTCCCCTAGGGGACTCGAACCCCTGTTACCGCCGTGAAAGGGCGGTGTCCTAGGCCACTAGACGAAGGGGACACACGTACAACATTCACTCCCTACCGCGTTTCGCTGTGTGCTTTACGCTGTAAGTGGCGCGCATTCTATGGATGGATTGAGGGGTCGTCAACCCCTTGATATAAATTTATTTAAATCAATGACTTCGCCCTGCTTTGAGCAGCGAATCCGGGTTTTCCGTCGCTCGGTGTTTGGCGCCTATATTCTGGCGCCGATCAAGGCGTTATAGTCCGCCTGCAACAATGATGGCCATGTGCAACGTGCACGCCGCTGCTTATATAAGCGCGATGACGGCCGATAAACAGTAGAGTCCGGCTGCTCCAACTGGTCGAGCGGCGCTATGCGCCCCCACGCCAAGCCACTACACTCGCACGCGAACCCAATAAAGAGGTCTTACCGGTGACACCACTCATGATCACCCTGCTAGTTGTAGCCGGGATCGCACTATTGATCGCCATTGGCTACATGAACCATGTGGTGGAAAACAATAAGCTGGAAAAGGCCCGTACCAAGGTTGAACTCAACGACCGTATGCGTCGCTGCGGCGAAATCACCGAGACCTTCCCCGGTCAGTTGATGAACCCTGCGCTCAAGCTGCTGTTGACCCGTCTGGAGCTGAACGTCTGCCAGCGTCTGCAAAACCTGGAAAAAAACAACGCCGCGCTCAAGGCCCGCATCATCGAACTCAACGCTCTGGTCGCCCAAGGCGAATCGCTCCCGGTGAACAACCCGCCGGCACCGATCCAGACCGAAGCCAAAGCCAAAGACGTGCGCTTCCTGCTCGAAGCCCTGCACGGCCAAATCACCCGCGCCGCGCAAGACGGCTTCCTGCCGACCAACGAAGCCAAGCGCTGGATCCGCGAAGTCCGCCACATCCTCGTGTTGCTGCACATCGAATTCTTCAACAACCTCGGCCAGCACTCCCTGCAACAAGGCCAACCCGGCCAGGCCCGCCTCGCCTTCGAACGCGGCGTGCAATACCTGCGCAAACAGCAGGAACCGCAGATCTACGCCGAACAACTCGAATACCTGGAAAAACTCCTGGCCCGCGTCAACGCCCAAGTCATGGACCAAAACGCCCCGGCCGAAGACGAAGTCAATCAACTGACCTCAGGCCTGAAAGACGTTGAGGCTGATGCGGACTGGAAGAAAAAAGCGATTTACGACTGATCGTCGCTGGCTTGCTGTAACACCTTGACGCCCGGTGCATTGCACCGGGCGTTTTGCGTTTCGGCGCCTGCCGATGCCTGTCACAGGTGCAGGCGAATCGGTATAAACACGTTTAAGAAGATCCGTTTAACGACACGCGCAGAAACGTCCTGAAGGCTACAAAACCTTGTGCCTTTACCTACGACTGAACGGTTGCTGCCCCAAAACAGGAAAGCAAAGATGTTCAAAGTAACGCCCAATCCGCCGCACACCGATCCATTACCCTACGACGCCTGCCTTGACTATGTGGGGATGAGTACATTCGGGAGGGGATGGTTGAGTTTAAGGACGTCTTCGCGAGCAGGCTCGCTCCTACAGTTGGGTTGGGTACATTCTGGGGAGAGTGGTTGGCTGGGAGGGCTTCATCGCGAGCAAGCTCGCTCCCACAGGGGATCGGGTGAATTTGGGGAGATGGGTTGGCCCGGAGGCCGCGAGACCAAATAATCAAAGCCGAAAATGCCCAACCATTCCCTTCAACTCCACCCCCAACTGCGCCAACTCAATACTCGAAGCCGCATTCCCGCGCATTGCCAGCGAAGAATGATCCGCACTCGCCCGAATACTCGTCACACTCCGATTAATCTCCTCGGCCACCGAACTCTGCTGCTCTGCCGCCGCCGCAATCTGCTGATTCATCTGCTGAATCAACGACACCGCCGCCGCAATACTCCCCAACGCACTCTCCGTCTGCAACGCATCACTCACCGCCAACTTCACCAACTCACCACTGCTGCGAATCTGCTGCACCGACGACTGCGCCGCCGAACGCAACGCCGAAACCAACCGCTCAATCTCCTCGGTCGACTGCTGAGTACGCTTGGCCAACGCCCGCACCTCATCCGCCACCACCGCAAAACCCCGGCCCTGCTCGCCCGCCCGCGCCGCCTCAATCGCCGCATTCAGCGCCAACAGGTTAGTCTGCTCGGCAACACTCTTGATCACCCCCAACACCGTGCCGATATTCTGAATCTCGGCACTCAAACTCTCGATACTCGAACTCGCCGACGTCGCCGAATCCGCCAACTGCTCGATCCGCGCCATACTCTGGCGCACCACCTGCTGCCCGCTCTCAACCTTGTCATCGGCGGTCTGCGCGGCGGTCGCGGCCTCTTCGGCATTGCGCGCCACGTCATGCACCGTGGCGGTCATCTGATTCATCGCCGTCGCCACCTGCTCGGTTTCTTCCTTCTGGCTGCTGACCTCCAGGTTGGTCTGCTCAGTCACCGCCGACAGCGATTGCGCCGAACTGGCCAATTGCTCGATCCCCGCCTGCAACCCACTGACAATACTGCTCAGCCCCGCGCCCATCTGCTGCATCGCCAGCATCAATTGGCCGATCTCATCACGCCGGGTCACCTCCACCGTCGCACTCAAATCCCCCGCCGCAATCTGCTGCGCGACGCGAATAACGCTGCGCAACGGCGCGACGATCAACCGGGTAATCACCCACGCCGCGATCAACCCGACCAACAGCGCCAGCGCCGAAGAAGCAATGATCAACAATGAGTTTTTCTTCAATTCAGCCTGCATCGCCGCATCTTCGGCGACATACGCCTGATCGACCCGCGCTACCACCTGAGCGGCGCGCTGATGCAATTGTTCGTAGACGGTGTTTTCCTGAGCCAGCAGCCCGGTGTACTCGGCCAGTTTCTCGCTGAAACCGGCGATATGCCCGGCCACTTCGTTGAGCACCGTTTGATAACCCTCATCCTTGACCGACGTTTTCAGTTGTTCGGCTTGCGCCAACGCCTGATCGGCCTGTTCGATCTTGCCTTTGCCGGCGCTGTCGTCATCGCCCTTGCGGCTCAGGTCGAGGCGCACTCGGGCCTCGTTCATCGCTTGCAACATCAACTGCGAAACCTGGCTGACCTGACTGGCCTGCTCGATGAACTGCGCGCCGTCCTTGCCCTCGGATTCCTTCAAGGTATAAGCGCCATCATCAGCCAGCCCGGCCTGCAACACGTCGAGGTTATTGGCCACGCTCGACACCGACCAACTGGCCATTTCCAGAGCGAGGTCCTTGGCCTGGGTCAACGAGACGAACTCGTCGAACGCCTTGCGATAGGCGCCAAGCGACTGCTCGACATCGTTCATGACCGGCACATTGGCCGCCGATTGCGCTTTCAATTGGTTGGCCAGAGCAACCAACTCATCGACGCCCTGACGCAACGCGTCCGCAGTTTTCGGGTTGTTGTGCAGCGCGTAGTCCTGTTCCAGCAAACGCACTTTGAGCAACTCGCTGTTGAGCGAAGACATCTGCTTGAGCCCATCGAAACGCTGACTGATGGTTTGCAGGGACCATACGCCAATGGCTGCCACCACGGCGGTCAACAACAGCACCAGGACAAACCCGATGCCCAGTTTTTTCGCCATACCGAGGTTGGCAAAACGTCCTTGCACGGCCGAAATCATTGCGCGTAGTCCCCTGCCATAGTCTGTAGATGGAGATTCGCAACGGGCCTGTGCCAGCACAAGTCTCTGGCGTCGGAATAATGGCAAAAAGCTACGCCCGCGTCGTTTTCAGAACGTTTTAGGTCGATCCCCAGCGCTGGCCTGGAAAAACCTCCGCGCCCTTGGATCACAGGCATACGCCACGTTGATCCGCTGCCACGAGCCGGCCTCGCCGCCCGGGCTGAACGCCGTCGCGGACGACAACAGCACACCAAATCGCCGCGCCAGTGTGCGCAGCTGAGCGTAGTCGCATCGGGTCGATCGCGCCCAGATGAACAGGCCACCGACCGGCTTGCCGAACACTTCCCACTCAGCATCTTCGAGCAATTGCAGCGCGGCGGCACGGTCCATGCTCAAGCGCTGACGCTGGCGCTGAACCAACTTGCGATAGGCGCCAGTGCTCAACAGATTGGCCAGCACCGACTCGCAAAACCGTGAGCCGCCCATGCTGCTGACCATCTTGACCTCGGCCAGCTGCGCAATCAGCCCTGCCCCCGCCAGCACAAAACCCACGCGCAACGAACTGCTCAGGGTTTTCGAGAAGCTGCCGACGTAAATCACTCGCGCTTGGTCATCCAGCGCCGCGAGACGTGTGCCGGGCGCGTGGTGCATGTCCGCGTAGACATCGTCCTCGATCACCAGCACACCGTGCGCCCTGCTCAACTGCAGAATTTTTTGCGCGACCACGGCTGTCAGGCAACTGCCCGTCGGGTTGTGGTGGAAGCTATTGATGAACATCGCGCGCGGGCTGTGCTCGCGGCATAAACGCTCGAGCACTCGGGTATCCGGGCCAGTCGGCGTGCGCGGCACTGCAAGCATGCGCACGCCGTGCAGCCTGAGCAAATCGAACAAATGCGAAAAACCCGGACTTTCCACCACCACACAATCGCCGGGTTTGAGCAACGTGCGCACGATCAGGTCGAGTGCCTGGCTGGCCCCGGCGGTGGTCAGGACAGACGATTCAGTGGCGACGATATTCAGCGGTTTCAGGCGCTGGAGAATCTGCTGGCGCAATGGCAGCAATCCCAGCGGCGTACTGTAATTGAACAGGCCGGCCATGTCGGTTCGCGTGACCTCGCGGATCGCGTAGCTGAGGTCATCAGTCTCGCGCCAACTCTCGGGCAATCCGCCGCAGCCCAGCAGCAACTCGCCCGACAGGCTGGCGCTGCAAAGGCTGTGCATGCCTTCGAATCGCGGCAGGTCCAAGGTCTCCGGGGCCACCGCCAGCGACGTTGCGACCTGGAAGCCACAACCCGGACGCGAGGCCAGAACGCCCTGCACCACCAGCCGTTCACACGCTTCGACGACACTCGATTGACTGAGCAGATTGAGCCGCGCGATCTGTCGCACGGAGGGCAAGCGAGTCTCGGGCGGGACTTCGCTTTGAGCGATCCAGCTCGCCAATCCGTCGACGATTTGCTGTACGACCGGCACCATTGCCTGTCGGTCAATTCTCAATTCCATGAGCACGCAAACTCCTGTCCGTTTTGCTGCGCGCAGTTAATCACAGGAGTGCGGACAGGGCTGTGCGACAACGCCGTCAAAAACAGCGGTTCTAACTATTTGAAACACATTGCTCACTGCCGACCACAATCCCATGTAGGAGTGAGCCTGCTCGCGATTGCGGTGTTTCAGTCACTACTGATACCGACTGATACACCGATTTCGCGAGCAGGCTCACTCCTACAAGGGGATCGGGCTGGCAAAGTTAAAACGCAGTAACGCCGCCGTCCACTGCCAGCGAATGCCCGGTGGTGAACGCTGCGCCGTCGCTGCACAGGTACAAAACTGCGCTGGCGATTTCTTCGACTTTGCCGATTCGCCCGACCGGGTGCATCGCGTTGGCGAACTCGCCTTTCTTCGGATCGGCCTCGTAGGCGCGGCGGAACATGTCGGTGTCGATAACCGCCGGGCACACCGCGTTGACACGGATTTTCTTCTTCGCGTATTCAATCGCCGCCGATTTGGTCAGGCCGATCACCGCATGCTTGGAGGCCGCGTAGATGCTCATTTTCGGCGCCGCGCCGAGGCCGGCCACCGACGCGGTGTTGACGATCGCGCCACCGCCCTGCGCCAGCAACAGCGGCAATTGATACTTCATGCACAACCACACGCCTTTGACGTTGACGCCCATGATCGCGTCGAACTCGTCGAGCGTGCCGTCAGCCAGTTTGCCTTTTTCGATCTCGATCCCGGCGTTGTTGAAGGCATAGTCGAGACGGCCGTAGGTATTGATCACCTCGTCCATCAGATTTTTTACCTCGCTCTCCACCGTTACGTCGCAGCGCACGAAGGACGCTTCGCCGCCCGCTGTACGAATCAGCGCCACCGTACCCTCGCCCCCCGCCGTGTCGAAATCGGCGACCACCACTTTCAAGCCCTCGGCAGCAAAGGCCTGGGCGGTGGCGCGGCCGATGCCGTTGGCAGCGCCGGTGACTACGACGACCTGGCCGGAAAACGTCATGCTCATTGTTATGTCCTCGAAAGAAGGTGCGGGGGGATCGCGTGTTTCGCAGTCTAGCCACAGCGACGCATCGCGCGGCAGCACTATCAGAAGCCCGGTTGAGCGGCCATGCGTTGCAGTGATAAAAGCGCCCGCGCAACTATCACTGCACTGGATCGGAGTGCATTCGCCGCGTCAGCCAACCTTGCGACATGGGCCACGAACGGCTATCAACAAAGCTTCATTCAGCTTGAGTGCCCGTCATGACTACCCAGACCAATCGCCAATTCCTGCTCGCCAAACGCCCGGTCGGCGCGGCGACCCGCGAAACCTTCACCTATCAAGAAGTACCGGTCGGCGAGCCGGCGGCGGGTCAGATCCTGGTCAAGAACGAATACCTGTCGCTGGACCCGGCCATGCGTGGCTGGATGAACGAGGGCAAGTCCTACATCCCGCCGGTCGGTATCGGCGAGGTAATGCGCGCGTTGGGCGTAGGAAAAGTCGTCGCGTCGAACAATCCGGGGTTTGCCGTCGGTGATTACGTCAACGGCGCCCTCGGCGTGCAGGATTATTACCTCGGCGAGCCGCGCGGCTTCTACAAGGTCGACCCGAAACTGGCACCGCTGCCGCGCTATCTGTCGGCGCTGGGCATGACTGGCATGACCGCTTACTTTGCGCTGCTCGACGTCGGCGCACCGAAGGCCGGCGACACCGTGGTGCTGTCCGGCGCGGCAGGTGCGGTGGGCAGCATTGCCGGGCAGATCGCCAAAATCAAAGGCTGTCGGGTGATCGGCATCGCCGGCGGCGCAGACAAGTGCAAGTTCCTCATCGATGAGTTGGGGTTCGACGGCGTCATCGATTACAAGAACGAAGACGTCCACGCCGGGCTCAAGCGCGAATGCCCGAAAGGCGTGAACGTGTATTTCGATAACGTCGGCGGCGACATTCTCGACGCCGTGTTGAGTCGTCTGGCGCTGAAAGCGCGGGTGGTGATTTGCGGCGCGATCAGCCAGTACAACAACAAGGAAGCAGTCAAGGGCCCGGCCAACTACCTGTCGCTGCTGGTCAATCGCGCGCGCATGGAAGGTTTTGTGGTGATGGACTACGCCGCGCAATTCGCCGCCGCCGGGCAGGAAATGGCCGGCTGGATGGCCAAGGGGCAATTGCAGAGTCGCGAAGATATTGTCGAGGGACTGGAGACATTCCCGGAGACGCTGATGAAATTGTTCAGCGGCGAGAATTTCGGCAAGTTGGTGTTGAAGGTTTAACGGATTTTTTAATACACCACTTAAACCAATGTAGGAGTGAGCCTGCTCGCGATAGCGGTGTATCAGTCAACATTCATGTCGGCTGATACTGCGCAATCGCGAGCAGGCTCACTCCTACAGGTTTAGCGGTGTTCAGGCGATTTCGGCGACGACATCGGCCAACGCTTTCGCCGGATCCGCTGCCTGGCTGATCGGGCGACCAATCACCAGGTAATCCGAGCCAGCATCCAGCGCCTGACGCGGGGTCAAAATGCGTCGCTGGTCATCCTGCGCGCTGCCCGCCGGACGAATCCCCGGCGTCACCAATTGCAGCGACGGATGCGCCGATTTCAACGCCTGCGCTTCCAGTGCAGAACACACCAGACCGTCCATCCCGGCTTTTTCCGCCAACGCGGCGAGGCGCAAGACTTGCTCCTGCGGCTCGATGTCCAGACCAATCCCCGCCAGATCTTCACGTTCCATGCTGGTCAGCACGGTCACGCCAATCAACAGCGGCTTGGGGCCGGTGCGCTGGTCGAGCACTTCGCGGCACGCGGCCATCATGCGCAGGCCGCCGGAGCAATGCACGTTGACCATCCACACGCCCATTTCCGCCGCCGCTTTCACCGCCATGGCGGTGGTGTTCGGGATGTCGTGGAACTTGAGGTCGAGGAACACTTCGAAACCCTTGTCGCGCAAGGTGCCGACGATTTCTGCGGCGCAACTGGTGAACAGTTCCTTGCCGACTTTGACCCGGCACAGTTTCGGGTCCAACTGGTCGGCCAGCTTCAGTGCGGCGTCACGAGTGGGGAAATCCAGGGCGACGATGATAGGAGTCTGGCAGACGGACATGTGCGGGCTCTCAGGCAGGACGAAATCGGCGCGCATTGTAGCGGAACCAGCGCCGCTGCGGGACCCGATGATCGGTAATTCGTCCCGCAGACTCTGCCAAGCCTAGCCGCTGCGCCAATTGTGTCGAGGCCGATACACTCACGACACGCCGGCAACAACTGCCGGCGCTACCCTCGTCCACCGCAACATGTCCTTACAGCACTTCCCGCCTCCGGGCCGGACGCCTATGCTGAAGCCACAACCTCGCAGCCCACTTTGTGGTTGGCAGCCTCTCTGGCAGATGAACACACGCATGCACAACACCCCTGCACCTGTGAACGACGATCAAAAGACGCCCGGCGACGACAAGCGTTGGAGCATTCGCGCCTTGATCGTTGACGATGACATTCCGATCCGCGAACTGATGATCGACTACCTGGCGCGCTTCAATATCCACGCCAGCGGCGTCACCGACGGCGCGGCCATGCGCCAGGCGCTGCAAGCGGAACATTTCGATGTGGTGGTGCTCGACCTGATGCTGCCCGGCGAAGACGGTTTGTCGTTGTGCCGCTGGTTGCGCGCCGAATCGGATATTCCGATCCTGATGCTCACCGCGCGTTGTGAACCCACCGACCGGATCATCGGCCTGGAGCTGGGCGCCGACGATTACATGGCCAAGCCGTTCGAGCCGCGTGAGTTGGTCGCGCGGATTCAAACGATTCTGCGGCGGGTGCGCGACGATCGCACCGAGCAGCGTGCGAATATTCGCTTCGACAATTGGCGCCTGAACAGTGTGCTGCGCCAGTTGATCGCCGCTGATGGTTTGGTGGTGCCGCTGTCCAACGCCGAATTCCGCCTGCTGTGGGTATTTATCGAACGTCCCCGGCGCGTGCTCAGCCGCGAACAATTGCTCGATGCCGCGCGCGGTCGTTCGATTGAAGCGTTTGATCGCAGCATCGATCTGCTGGTGTCGCGCCTGCGGCAGAAACTCGGTGATGACCCGAAAAATCCGCAGCTGATCAAAACCGTTCGCGGTGAGGGTTACCTGTTCGACGCTCGAGACATCGGCTGATGCGGGCGCGCTTCGATACGCTGTTCGGCCGCCTGTTTGGTATGTTGCTGATCGCGATTATCCTCGCGCACCTGTTGGCGTTTTTCTGGTTTCACCATTACGGCCCGCCGCCCCCGCCGCCACCGCCGGGTTTCTCTGACCAGCAGCGGCCGCCACGCCCGTGGTTTGGCGGACCGCTGGTGCCGCTGACCTTTCAGTTTGTCTCGCTGATCATCGCCGCGTGGTACGGCGCCAAACTGCTCAGTCGGCCGATCCAGCGCCTCAGCGATGCCGCCGAGCGCTTGAGCGAGAACCTCGACAGCCCGCCGCTCGACGAGTCCGGTCCACGGGAGGCGCGGCAGGCGGCCCACACCTTCAACAAGATGCAGCGGCGAATCATCGAACAAGTGCAGCAGCGTTCGCGGATGCTCGGCGCGGTGTCCCACGACTTGCGCACGCCGTTGTCGCGGCTGAAACTGCGGCTGGAACAAATCGACGACAGCAAACTGCAAGGCCAGATGCGTCAGGACCTGGACGACATGATCGGCATGCTCGACGCGACCCTGACCTATTTGCACGAGCAACGCACAAGCGAAGCCCGGCAGTGGATGGACGTGCAGGCGCTGGTCGAATCGCTCAGTGAAAACGCCCAGGATCAGGGCGCCGATGTGCAGGCCAGCGGGCATTGCGTGCCGCTGCAAGTGCAGCCGATGGCGCTGCGTTCGTGCATCAATAACCTGATGGACAACGCGCTGCGCTATGCCGGGCAGGCGCTGATAACGCTGGAGGACAGCCGCGAACATCTGGTGATCCGGGTGATCGACCACGGTCCGGGGATTGCTGCGGATAAACGCGAAGCGGTGTTCGAACCGTTCTTTCGCCTGGAAGGTTCGCGCAACCGTAATTCCGGCGGGGTGGGACTGGGCATGACTATTGCCCGGGAAGCGGCGGAACGCCTCGGCGGGCAGCTCAGCCTGGAAGAGACGCCGGGCGGCGGCCTGACCGCCGTGATCAACCTGCCGCGCAATTGAATTCCGGCAATACTCGCGCTGAAATACAAATCAACTGTGGGAGCGAGCTTGCTCGCGATGGCGGTGTATCAGTCAACATTGATGTCGGCTGATACGCCCTCATCGCGAGCAAGCTCGCTCCCACAGGGTTTTTAGGGTGGCCGCAAGCCCGCCACAATTCAGCGCCGATCTTCTATCCGCGCATGGCTCTTGCTCCAGTCCGTCAGCAAGCTGTACGCCACCGCCAACAACGTCGGGCCGATAAACAGGCCGATAAACCCGAACGCGATCAGCCCGCCAAACACCCCGAGCAATACGATCACCAGCGGCAGATTCCCGCCACGGCTGATCAGGTACGGCTTCAGCACGTTGTCGACGCCGCTGATGATGAACGTGCCCCAGATGCCGAGGAACACCGCCATTCCATACTCACCTTTCCACGCCAGCCAAGCTGTCGCCGGAATCCAGATCAGCGGCGGACCCATCGGAATCAGGCTCAACATGAACGTGACGATCCCCAGCACCAGCGCGCCCGGAACGCCAGCAATCAGGAAACCGATCAACGCCAGCACCGCTTGCGCCGCCGCGGTGCCGATCACGCCGTTGACCACGCGCTGCACGGTGCCGGCGACCAGTTCGATGTAATAACCGGCGCGGTCACCGATCAGCCGCTCGAGCAAACCATGAACAAACGCGGCCAGACGCGGGCCGTCGCGGTAGAAGAAGAACACGAAGACGATGCTCAAGGTCAGCTCGAGGATTCCTCCACCGATCTGCGCACTGCGCGCGAGCAACCAGTTGCCGACCTGCCCCAGATAAGGTTTGGCCGTGACCATCAGCGCCGCGCCCTGCTCGTCGATGCTGTTCCACAAACCCACCAGCCGTTCGCCAATCAGCGGAATGCTGCCAAGCCAGGTCGGCGCTTCCGGCAGGCCGTCGACCTGCACATCCTTGATGAACGCCGTGGCGTCGCGCACGTGATCAGCCAGATTGAACCCCAGCCAAACCAGCGGCACCGCCACCAGCAACATCCAGCCGAGGGTCAGCACAGCCGCCGCCAGCGATTCGCGGCCATTCAGCCAACGGGTCAGCAAACGCATCAGCGGCCAACTGGCAAACGCCAGCACCGCGCCCCAGAACAATGCCGACCAGAACGGTGCCATCACCCAGAGGCTCGCGCCAAACAGCACCAGGAGCAGAATCTGCACCAACAGCCGATCGTTATTGATCATCCAAGTCTCGAGAAAAGTCAGTAGAGCAAAGGTCACTAAAACAAAGAGTAGGCGAACGCGACGGGCGCGCTCGCCGGGTGCAGCTTACCGCAACAGTTCGAAGTGCAGGCCAGAGCCTTCGACGTTGCCAGTCTCCATGCGGGCGGCGCGCACCCCTTGGCTGATCAGCGATTGACGCCAGGCTTCGGCATTGGCCCCGGAAACACTGACCCGCAGGGTCGTGTCGAGGTTCAAACCACGGGAAATCAGACGCAGCCAGGTGGCGTCAGGTTCAGCGTCGAGTTTGGGGAAATCCAGCTTGCCGGTGCTTTTGAGCTGGCGCAGCAGGGTCGCGGAGGTCGGCAGCAGATCGCCCAGCGGTGCGGCGGCGGCAAATTGCTCGACGTGCAGATAGGCTTTGCGATTGCCACGAGTGATGCTGTAAAGCGCCACCAGCGAGTCATCGTTGGGCGCCGCCAGCCGCAGCAGCAAGTACGCCTGCTGTTCGTCGGCGCCGTACAGTTTGGAATTGCCGAAGACTTCATTGGCCCACAGGCTGCTCTCGCCGCAATCGCGGGCCTGGCACCAGAACAGCAACTCGGCGCCCTGCTTTTGCAAGGCTTCGCGCGCTACGGTGAAGGCTTCGGTGGAGGAATGCTCGGCGGGAAGTTCGTAGGTCACCGAGGTGGTCTGGCCACGGGCGCTGACTTGGCCGTCGAAACGCAATTGGCCGCTGATCTTGCGGATCGAGCCCAGCGGATAGATCCGCTCAAGCTCGACCGGCGCGCGATAGTCGACGATTTGCGCGTCGGCCAGGCGCGGCACGATCGGCAAGTCCTGGCTGCCCGCAATGTCAGCCGCCAACAGCAACGGACTGAAACAACTGAGGGCCAGCAGACTGAGTGTACGCATGGGGCTGCTCATCGGATTGGCACGCCCTGTTCCTTTTGGTCGAAACTCAGTGCCTGCATCGTGCAGGACAAGCGGAGTTTCTCGAACACGATAGAGACCTTGTGGCCTTCCCGGGTCGCAGCGGTGTAGAGATCTATCATGGTTGTCTCCCATTTCAACCCGCCCAGCCTCGACAGTTGCCCGGCGCAAGTCAAGGAACGGCGAAGAACCGATTGAAACAGTCTGCGACAAGGCCGGCACCGAGCTCGTCATTCAGGTGCAAATGATGGCCGCCCGGCAGCTGTTCCCGGGCAAAGGGTAGACGCTCCAGCAACTCCGGGTGTTTGGCGAGCATGCCGTCAGCCGCGACCACTAATTGCGTAGGACAAGTGATACGCGCTACGAAGGCCATTGCCTGTTCTTCTGTCAGCCGCAGCGGCGATGGCAACGTCAGACGGCTGTCGGTGCGCCACGTGTAGCCGCCCGGCACCGGCATCAAACCGCGTTGCGCCAACAACTCCGCAGCCTCGCGACTCACCGCCACCAAGCCTTTCATCCGCGCTTCGATGGCGCGGTCGAGGGTGTTGTAGACCGGTTTGCGTTTCTCCCGCAGGTCGAGTTGCGCTTGCAAGGCCATGCCCATGCGCTCGGCCGCATTTTCGCCTTTGTCTGTAGGAGGAATCACGCCATCGATCAACGCCAGATGCGTGACGCGCTCCGGCATCGAGCCGGCAATGATCAACGCAGCAATCGCGCCCATTGAATGGCCGATCAACGCAAAACGCTTCAGCCCCAATTGCTCGGCGACTTGCAGCACGTCGTGCGCGTAATCCCACATTGCGTAGCCAGCGCCAGTCGGACGGTGTCCGGAATGACCGTGACCGGCCATGTCCAGCGCGATAATCCGCAAACCGGTGAGCTTGGGCGCCAACCGCGCAAAGCTGTTGGCGTTGTCCAGCCAGCCATGCAGGGCGATCACCGGCAAACCGTCTTCGGGGCCGAACAGGTGCGCGGCCAATTCGATGTGCGGCAGGCTCAGGCGGACTTCTTCGACGACGCTGCTCATGCGCAATCCTGCTGGCGGCGGCCTTCCCAGCGGCTGAACAGGTTTTTCAGCAGCGTAGCGGTGTCTTGCGGGCGTTCGAGGGGAAACATGTGGCCGCCGGGCATGCTCAGGGATTCGCCGAACGGCATGCGCCCGACGGAGCTGGCGTGATGGCGCATGACCACGCGGCTTTTGTGCCCGCGCACCACCGCCAATGGCACTTTCAATTGCCGGGCGCGGCCGGGGCTGGTGTGCGGCACGCCACGGTAAATGCTGATTTCGGTGGCCGGGTCGAAGCGCAGTCGCAGCTTGTCGCCGACCTTGTGCAAACCGTGCTGCAGGTAGGCGTCGAAACATTCCGGGTCGAAGCCGCGAAACAGGGTTTTGCCGGCGAAGTAGCTGCGCGCGCTTTCGATGTCCGCGAATTCTTCGCGACGGCCCAAAGTACGCCCGGCGGGGGTCAACTTATCGATGAAGCCAAACCGCTTGGCCGCACGGATCACCCACTGATCGGCGCGGGTCAGCACCGGCGAATCGAGCATGACCACGCCGCGATACAGTTCGGGGCACCGCAGCGCGGCATGCAAATGCAAGACGCCACCGAAGGAATGACCGACGCCCCAGACCGGCTCAGGCTGTTGGTTGAGGTGATGGATCAACTCGTCCACGAGGTTGTGCCAGTTGTCGTCCGCCGGGAAACGCGGGTCGTGGGCGTGCTGCTCCAGATGCGTCACCTGGTACTCCGGCGCCAACGCCGCGAACAACTTGCCGTAGGTCCCCGACGGGAAGCCATTGGCGTGGGCGAAAAAGATCTGCTGCGGCATACCGGTCAATCCATGGGCGAGAAACGTGAGGGTGATTGTCCGCAACAGCATGAGCGGCGGCAATGACTGTAACTGACAGGAATGATGACAGTCTGGCCATGGCTATGGGGGGTGTCAGTTAAATCCACCCCTCACCCCAGCCCTCTCCCCAAGGGGGAGAGGGGGAAAGGGAGCCGATCGAGGACTTTTCAGAACCTGCGTTCGACTCGGACTTTCAGGTCGATGTACTTCGACTAAACAACTCGGTCGGCCCCCTCTCCCCTCTGGGGAGAGGGTTGGGGTGAGGGATGGTTTCATCTGAAGAAACTCAACCTCAACGCGCCGGAGGATTCTCGCCCAACGGCACAACCGCCATGGTCAGGCGCGACACGCAACTGGCTTTGCCTTCGTCGCTGCTCAAGCGGATGTCCCAGACGTGCGTGGTGCGGCCGATGTGAATGGCTTTGGCCACCGCTGTCACCCGGCCGCTGCGCAAACCGCGCAGATGGTTGGCGTTGACTTCAAGGCCCACGCAATAGAATTTGCTGGCATCGATGCACAGGTAACTGGCCATCGACCCGACGGTTTCGGCCAGCACCACCGAGGCGCCGCCGTGCAGCAGGCCGAACGGCTGATGGGTGCGATGGTCGACGACCATGCTGGCGGTCAGGGATTCGTCGTCGAAGGCGTCGAAGCGGATATCCAGCACTTCGCCGATGGTGTTTTTCTGGAATGTGTTCAGTTGTTCAATGTTGGGAGCAGTACGCCAGAGACTCATCGCAGGTTCCTTTTACAGGTATAGGTATTGATGGTCGCTCAATCCTGCCACAGCACTGGCTCGTTTCGCTCGCTCCATTCTTCGAAACGCGCGCCATACGCGGCCTCGATGACGTTGCGCTTGATCTTCAGCGTCGGCGTGAGGAAGCCGTTTTCCACCGCCCAGCTGTCCTTGACCACCACCAATCGGCGCAAGCGCTCATGTTTGTCGAGCGCGCCGTTGACCTCTTCGAGGAGTTTTTCCAGGCTGCTTTGCAACCCCGCTCGCGCGGCGCCCGTCGCGTCCTGCTGGCCGACGGCCGAGAGCACGCACAAACCCAACGGCGCACTCAAGCCATCGCCGACAACGCACACTTGTTCAATCCGCGAATGCACCGCCAGCCGATTCTCGATCGGCGCCGGGGCGACGTATTTGCCTTTGCTGGTCTTGAAGATTTCCTTCAGGCGCCCGGTCAGGCGCAAGTTGCCCTGAGCGTCCTGCTCACCTTTGTCGCCGGTGCGCAGAAAGCCGTCGACAGTGATGGTGTCGGCGGTTTTCTGCGGTTCCTTGAAATAGCCGAGCATGGTCGCACCGCTGCGCACCATCACCTCGCCGGTCTCGGCAATTCGCACTTCGACGTCCGGACATGGCCGGCCGATCCAGCCCGGTTTGTTGTCGCCGGGCCGCCCGATGTGCGAGTAACCGCAACTTTCGGTCATGCCATACACCTCGAGCACGTCGAGCCCCAATTTGCGGTACCACAGCAGCAGGGTTTGTGGCACCGGCGCGGCCCCCGACAAGGCAATGCGCAACGCGTCGAGGCCGAGCCCGGCGAGCACTTTGTGCCCGACTCGCTTGCCAATGAACGGCAGGCCGAGGAGCCAATCCAGGCGTTTCGCCGGGATCTTGCTGTACACGCCCATCTGGAATTTGGTCCAGATGCGCGGCACGCCGAACAACGCGGTCGGTCGCGCGCGCTGCAAATCGGTGAGGAAAGTCTCGAGGCTCTCGGCGAAGAACACGGTTTGCCCGGTATAGATCGACGCCAGTTCGACGAACATGCGCTCGGCCACATGGCACAGCGGCAAGTACGACAGCAGCCGATCCGACTCGTTAAGCCCGAACAGTTGCGTGCCGCGCGTAGTGGCGAAACCGAGATTGCCGAAGGTGTGCATCACGCCTTTGGGCAGGCCGGTGGTGCCCGAGGTGTAGATGATCGTCGCCAATTGATCGGCGGCCGGCGTCGGATTGTCCTGGATCGGCGAGCTGTTTTGCAGGTCGTCCCAACTGAAACTGAATGTGCCGGGCGGATGCAGTGGCAGGCTGATGGTCGGCAAATCAGCACTGACGCCGCGCGACATGCCGGGCCAGTCATCGAGTTTGCCGATAAAGGCCAGCGCTGCTTCGGAATGCTCCAGCACCTGAGCCACGGATTCGGCGGTGAGGTTGGGGTACAGCGGCACCGACACATGGCCGGCCATCCAGATCGCCAGGTCGGCGACGATCCAGTGCGCACAGTTTTTCGAGATCAGGGCAATGTGGCTGCCTGGCGGCAATTCCCGCGCGCGCAACCAGTGCGCGGCGCAGCGAGCCTGATGGCCGACGTCGGCCCAGGTCAGGGTTTCGACGCGACCGCCGCCGCTGGGCTGAACCAGAAATCGCTGCTCGGGATGACGGGCTTCACGCTCGTAGAACACGTCCAGCGGCAAACGGAAAGCAGCAGACATGCGACTCGCTCCTGTTTTTTTGGTCTGGAGCAAGCGTAGTCAACCAAGCAAGTGCTTGGTTGCTTATTTGATACAAATTTTTGCGATGACCTGCGACATGGTGCGAGCGAGCTTGCTCGCGATGAGGGCGCATCCTTCGGCAGATTTATTGCCTGGGACGCCGCTTTCGCGGGCAAGCCTCGCTCCTACGAGAGCCAAAGCGGATCAGGGGTGTTTCAGCGCTTTGAGTTTCATCGCGCCGGCCAATGGCAGGTCGCCTTCGAGTTCAGCCAGGCCTGCGGTTTTCACCGCTTCCGGGTCTTGCACGTGGCCGTGCTGGAGGAACCCGAGCAAGTTGCCGACCAGCGGGTTATGGCTGACCAGCAAGGCGTTATCCACCGACACCAACTGTTCGGCCACCGCTTGCGGGCGGTTGTCCGGGGTCAGCCATTCGACGGTGCGAATCTCCGGCAGGAAACCCAAGGCATCGCGCACCAGCTCGGCGGTCTGCTGCGCGCGCAAATAAGGGCTGGCATAAATGGCGCTGATCGGATGGCCGATCAACTCGGCGGCGGTACGCAGCACTTCTTCGCGACCGTGATCGGTCAAGGCGCGCTCGGAGTCCGGACGCGAGCCGTGTGGCTCGGCTTCACCGTGGCGCAATACCCAGATTTTCATAGCTTCGGCTCCTCATCACGCGCCGGATGTGGCGCAGGCGCGACCGCGTGCGGCGCTTCACCTTCGGGTGCGCGCGGGGTTGGCCAATCGGCGAACGGCCAGGGTTTCTGATCAGTGTGGAAGGTGCCGAAACGACCGATCTGCGCGAGGAACTGGCTGAGGCTGTCGCCAAAATTCATCAGGCTGCCGCTCGGCGCGCTGTAGATCAAACGGTAGATCAGTTGCACCAGCACCACGGCGCCGAGGATAAATTGCGCCACTTGCCAGACCAGCAAGTAGACGATCATCCACAACACCCGCAGGAGGATGGATTCGTACTTGGCTTCGGTTTTCGGATCGTTCATATCTCGTCCCTGCTCCATTGGCAAAACGTGTTCAGTTGAAACCGCTGGTGGAAATGAAGTCGACGTCGGTTTTCGGCTCGCCCCGCATCAATAGACCGATCACCTGATCAAGCGTGCGACCTTCGAACAGGATGGCGTGCAGCCCGGCGACCAGCGGCATGTAGACCCCCGCTTCCTGCGATTTGGCTTTGAGCACTTTCAGCGTGTTGACCCCTTCGGCCACTTCGCCGAGGCGCGTCACTGCATCTTCCAGGCTCAAGCCTTGGCCGAGAGCAAAGCCGACTTGATAGTTGCGGCTTTTCGGCGATGAGCAGGTGACGATCAAATCGCCGACGCCGGCCAGACCCAGGAAGGTCATCGGGTTGGCGCCCTGGTTCACCGCGAAACGGGTCATTTCCGCCAGTGCGCGGGTGATCAGCATGCTCTTGGTGTTTTCGCCCATGCCCAGCGCCACCGCCATGCCGGCGATGATCGCGTAAACGTTTTTCAGCGCGCCGCCCAGCTCCACGCCGAAACGATCGGCGCTGGCGTACACGCGAAAAGTGCGCCCGTGCAACGCTTCCTGAACGCGCTGGCACAACTCTTCGTCTTCGCTGGCGACCACCGTGGCGGTCAACGCGTGCTCGGCGATTTCACGGGCCAGGTTCGGCCCCGACAACACGCCGATGCGTGCTTGCGGCGCGATCTCTTCGAGGATCTCGCTCATCAATTTGAAGGTCTGGGCTTCGATGCCTTTGGTCAGGCTCACCAGCAATTTGCCGCTCAAGCGTTCGGCGTGCGGCACCAACACGGCGCGCAACGCGCTGGATGGCAGCGCGACGAAGCACAAATCACACGCCTGCAAAGTAGCTTGCAAGTCGGTGACAGCTTCGACGCCGGGCAGAATCTTGATGCCTTTAAGGTAACGCGGGTTCTCGCGATTGACCCGAATGGCCTCGGCTTGCTCGGGATCACGCATCCACTGCAAAACCTGATGGCCATTCTCGGCCAGTAAATTAGCCACGGCGGTACCAAAACTTCCGCCTCCCAGGACCGCAATCGGGCGCTGTTCAGTCATATGCAATCCGTTAATCCATACCAGTGGCGATGCCGGCATTATACGGAGCGGCCCAGTGGCGGCCAGCCCCTGCGACAATTACCGGCAGTTGTAGGAAGAAGACCAATAAAACCGAGGAAAATGCCCAGATCGTGACTGGAAAACTCGACGACCTCGGTTAACATGCGCGCCACTTAATCGCTACCAAGGCTTTGTCGTGTTTTTCGGTCCTCCTGCACCTCGCTCGTCATTGCTGCTGGCGCTGATCTTCAGCCCGGTTTTGCTCGCCGACGACCTGTTTCTCGACAGCGAAGCGCTGCCGCAAGTGCTCACCGCAACGCGGCTCAAGCAGTCGCCAGCGGCCGTGCCGGGAAGCATGACGGTGATCGACAGCCAACTGATCGACGCCAGCGGTGCCCGCGACATCAGCGAGTTGCTGCGGCTGGTGCCGGGGATGATGGTCGGCAACATCAACGGCAATCAGCCGGCGGTGAATTACCACGGCACCAACGCCAGCGAAGCACGGCGCATGCAGGTGTTGATCGATGGCCGCTCGGTGTACCGCGCGGGCCTGGCGACGGTGGACTGGAGCGATATTCCGGTGGCCATGGAAGACATCGAGCGCATCGAAGTGTTTCGCGGCCCGAACACCGTCAGCTACGGCGCCAATGCGCTGATGGCGGTGGTCAACATCATCACGCGCAACCCGGCGGACAGCCACGGCACACGCCTGAAAATCACCCGAGGCCAGCGCGGCATCAATGATTTCTACGCCAGCCAAGGCACCGGCTGGGACGGCGGCGATTTGCGCCTGTCGCTTTCCGGCCAGCAGGACGACGGCTTTGACACCGACCGCAATGGCGCCGACTACCGCGACAGTCGACGCCTCGACCGCTTCAACCTTGCAGTCAGCCAGGCGCTCAACGACAACCAGAGCATCGACGTGCAGTTGAATGCCAAGGACGGCGCCAACCAGCGGCCTTATACCTACCGGCCAGTGTTCTCGGGGATTACCGCTGCGGGTAACAATTCCGACGTGATTGCCAAGGATTACGCCGGCTCGCTGCGCTGGAACCTCGACATCAATCCTGATCACAGCCTGTACGTTCAGGGCTCGGCGCAACATTGGGACCGCCAGCAGACTTGGCGCGCCTGTGATGCCGAGGTGTCGTTCAGCCCGCAACTGAGCGAGCTGTGGCAGATCAACCCGAACTACACCGAGCGTCTCGCGCGCAACATGTTGATGTTCACCGGCCCCGGCGCACCGGCCGGCACCGCCACCGAGCAGGCGCTGGCCAATCAAGTGCTCGACCAATGGAAAAACGGCGCCCGCCGAACCCTCTGCGGCGACATCGACCAGAGCACCCGCGAGTCGCGCTACGACCTCGAATTGCAGGACACCTTGAGCCTGTCCGATAGTCTGCGACTGGTCAGCGGCATGAACTATCGTTACGACCGGGCAGATTCCGAGACCTACTTCAATGGCACGCTCGACGACACCACGTGGCGCACGTTCGGCCAACTCGAGTGGCGCGCCAGCGAACACTGGCTGCTGCAGGGCGGCGCGATGTTTGAAGACACGCAATTGACCGGCAGTTCGCTGACCCCGCGCGTCGCGGTGAACTACCTGATCAACCCGCGCCACGGCGTGCGCGCGGTGTATTCGGAAGCAATCCGCTCGCCGAACATGTTCGAAAACAACGTGAACTGGAGCTATCAGGTGACCAACCTGCGCCCCAGCGCCTACGGCCAGTCCAGCGCTCGTTATTTCGTCAAGACCCGCGGCCCCGGCGACCTCGACAAGGAACGCATGCGCTCGCGGGAACTGGGCTACAACGGCTTCTTCGCCGAGCTCGGGCTGGCAATCGATGTGAAGCTGTTCTACGACGAAATCACCGGGATGATCAGCGAGCCGTTGCGCAACAACCAATACATCGCCAGCAACGCCAACACCTCGCAATTCTCCGGCGCCGAAACGCAACTCGACTGGCGCCTCGGCAGTGCCGATCGCGTGCGCCTGACTTACGCCTACGTCGATGCCAAGGCGAGCAACCCGCTGGACCAGCAGCAAACCGCGCGCAACAGCGGTTCGGCAGGTTGGTTGCGCGATTGGGGCCACGGCTGGAACAGCGCGCTCTTCTACTATGGTGACGACGCGCTGAACGGCTACCGTTTCGAACGGGTCGACGCGCGCCTGGCCAAACGTATCGGTCTGGGCAAGGCCAATCTGGAGCTGGCCGGCGTGCTGCAACAGCGCCTCGACAATCAGCCGACTACCTTCGCCGACAACCATTACGACCAGCGCCGAGTGCTTTATTTCAGCGCGGAGCTGGCGTTCTAAATGCGGGTTCAGTCACGGAAGACGCCAACCTTTGGCCAACTGCTCGGCGTGCTGTGCGTGGTCGTCAGTGGTTTGTTTGCCAGTCTGTCGGCGAGTGCCGTGGAAATTCTGCTGACCGGCGCTGAGGACAGCCCCGGCGTGCAATCTTTCGTCCAGGCCCTGAGAACGTTGCGCCCCAGCGACAACGTGCGTTTTCAAGCACTGGACAGCCTGCCGGCGCCGGGCAACTTGCCCAGCGGCACACGCTTGATTCTGCTCGACCCGCCGAGCCTCGACTGGCGTCTACAGGAAAGTCAGGGCCCGGCCACGCTGGTGCTGCGCATCAGCCGCCTGCAAGCGCGGCAACGCTTGAACAATCTGCAGCCCAGTCACTTGAGTCTGTTATGGAGCGATCCGCCGCTGGAGCGGCAATTGCGCCTGACCCGGATGATCCTGCCGCAAGCGCGCCGCGTCGGCGTTTTGTATGACCGCCACAGCGAATTTCTCCTCAAAGAACTGCGCCACGCCGCCCTGCCACTGGGCCTGGAGATCGTCGCCGAGCGCTGGGACGACACCAGCGACAGCCGCCCTTTGCAGGACCTGCTGAAAAACAGCGACGTATTGCTCGGCCTCGACGACCCCGATTTGTACAACCCGAAAACCGCGAAAAACCTGCTGCTCAGCAGCTACGCGCGGCAAATGGCGCTGATCGGGCCCAACGCCGCTTTCGTCAAGGCCGGCAGCCTTGCCAGCACTTACAGCGACCAGAATGACTGGCTGGCGATTCTCGACGATTTGCTCGACCGCCCGACCGCCAGTTGGCCACGCACGCTCTACCCACGGCACTTCAAAGTGTTAAGCAATGCGCAAGTGGCTCGTTCATTAGGTATTGAACAGATGAATGAAGCGTCTGTCGCAACACAGTTGGCCGAAGGAGAACGCCACCCATGACCTTCCGACGCCGTTGGGACATCAACACCCGCACCCAGATCATCAGCCTCGGCCCTGCCCTGTTGCTGACCTTGCTGCTGATCAGTTTCTTCACGTTTGTGCGCATTCAAGACCTGCGCCAGGAGCTTAATCACACCGGGCAACTGATCGCCAACCAACTGGCGCCGGCCACCGAATACGGGGTGATTTCCGGCAACAACGATGTGCTCGAAAGCCTGCTCAAAGCCACGCTGGCCACGCCCAATGTGCGCTTTCTCGAAGTGCAGGACAGCGCCGACCGGATTCTGGTGTATGTCGAGCAACCGTCGGAATCGCACAACCGTTCGCAGCAGGTCGAGGTGTTCCAGGCACCGGTGCGCCTGCAACGGATTGCGCTGAACAACGACTTCTTCGAGAACACCCGCACCTCGGTCAGTGCGCCGAGCGAGGACTACCTGGGCCGGGTGATCGTCGGTCTGTCCAATGACGCCTTCAGCCAGCGCCAGCAAGAGATTCTGTTCAAAGCAGCGATTCTGGCGTTGTTCGCCTTGCTCTTCACTTTCCTGCTGGCGCGACGCTTGGCCGGCAGTCTGTCGCAACCGATCCGCGACATCGGCAACGCGGTCAAGGCCATCCAGCAAGGCGACTACAGCACGCCGCTGCCAATCGTCGATGACACTGAGTTGGGCGCCTTGTCGCAACACATCAACAACCTCGCCGACGGCCTCGAACAGGCCAGCCGCGAACAGCAGCAAGCCATGTCGCAGTTGATCCAGACGCGTGAAGAAGCGGAGAAAGCCAACAACGCCAAATCCGACTTCCTGGCGATGATGAGCCACGAATTGCGCACGCCCATGAACGGCGTGCTGGGCATGTTGCAGTTGCTCGAAACCACCGACATGACCGAGGAGCAAGTCGAATACGCGGCGCTGGCCTCGGAGTCGACCGAGCACTTGCTGAAGGTGATCAACGACATTCTCGACTTCTCGCGCATCGAGCGCTCGGAGCTGGAACTGGAGCACATCCCGTTCAACCTCGCGGACCTGATCGGCAGTTGCGCGCAGGCGTTCCAGCACAGCGCGGCGCAACGCAAACTGGAATTGGACCTGACCATCCCCGCAGACCTGCGCGCCTTGCAGGTACAGGGCGATCCGACGCGGATCCGGCAGATTCTGGTCAACCTGGTCGGCAACGCGCTGAAGTTTACCGAGCACGGCCGCGTGTCCATTGAAGCGCAATGGCAATCGCTGGATCACGAATTGCTGTGGTTCACCTGCACCGTGCGCGACAGCGGCATCGGTATTCCGGCGGCGAGCCTGGAGTTGATGTTCAACGCTTTCCAGCAGGCCGACAGTTCGATTTCCAGACGTTACGGCGGCACCGGGCTGGGCTTGCCGATTGCCCGCACGCTGGCCGAACGCATGGGCGGCACGTTGCGCGCGCAAAGCGAGGAAGGTCGCGGTTCGGTGTTTACCCTGGAAATACCGCTGGCTCTTTATAAGCAGGCATTGCCGCCGTTGCCGAGCCCGCGCGCACCGTCGGGCAATGGTCATGGCGAGGGCCGCAATGTGCTGCTGGTGGAGGACAATCCGGTCAACCAGACGGTTATTGAAGCGATGTTGCGCAGTCTCGGTTTCACCGTCAGCGTCGCCACTGACGGCGAGCAAGCGGTACGCAGTGCCGAGAGCCTGATTTTCGAAGCGATCCTGATGGACTGCCGACTGCCGATTATCGACGGCTACGAAGCAACCCGGCAGATTCGCCAGTTACCCGGCTGCCTCGACGTGCCGATCATCGCGCTCACCGCCAACGCCTTGCAGGGTGACCGCGAAACTTGTTTGGCGGCGGGTATGAACGATTACCTGGCGAAGCCGTTCAAACGCACTGATCTGCAGCAAATTCTGCAGCGTTGGGTGCAGTAGTGCTGTCCTTTCGGCTATCTGCGACTGGCGTGAAAGGCGAAAGTGCGGCAGTCTTAGGCACCCGAACAGGCCCGAAAAGGGGCTTGAATAATAATTTCAGTGCACAAGTGTACATTCATGTCCTTGGCGCTGTGACTTTCACCACAACGCAATAGTCTATGAGTAGGCTGTCGACTCGAGGCATGAACGCTTCGATCGGCCGGGAAGATTTGCCCCACCCTGCCGCACGGGACTATTGAGGAGCTCGCATGACCAAACAAAACGCCTTTACTCGGGAAGACCTGCTGCGCTGCAGTCGCGGTGAGCTGTTCGGCCCAGGTAACGCGCAACTGCCCGCGCCGAACATGCTGATGGTGGATCGCATCACCCATATCAGCGAAGAAGGTGGCAAGTACGGCAAAGGTGAATTGGTCGCCGAGCTGGATATCACTCCAGACCTGTGGTTTTTCGCCTGTCACTTCGAAGGTGATCCGGTGATGCCGGGCTGCCTGGGCCTCGACGCCATGTGGCAACTGGTCGGTTTCTTCCTCGGCTGGCAAGGTCTGCCGGGCCGCGGTCGCGCCCTCGGTTCGGGCGAAGTGAAGTTCTTTGGTCAGGTCCTGCCGACCGCCAAGAAAGTTACGTATAACATTCAGATCAAGCGCGTCCTCAAAGGCAAGCTGAACCTCGCAATCGCCGACGGTTCGGTCAGTGTCGATGGCCGCGAAATCTACACCGCCGAAGGCCTCCGGGTCGGCGTGTTTACCTCCACTGAAAACTTCTAAGGGTTATCCGCATGCGCCGCGTCGTTATCACTGGTCTGGGCATCGTTTCGTGCCTGGGCAATGACAAAGAGACCGTCTCCGCTAACCTGCGTGCAAGTCGCCCGGGCATCCGGTTCAACCCGGAATATGCCGAAATGGGTCTGCGTAGCCAGGTTTCCGGCTCCATTGACCTGCCCCTCGAAGAGTTGATCGATCGCAAGATTTATCGCTTCGTCGGCCACGCGGCGGCTTACGCCTACCTGGCCATGAAAGACGCCATCACTGACTCCGGTCTGACCGATGAGCAAGTCTCCAACCCGCGCACCGGCCTGATCGCCGGTTCCGGTGGCGCCTCCACGCTGAACCAGATGGAAGCGTTGGACATCCTGCGTGAGAAAGGCGTGAAGCGCGTCGGCCCATACCGTGTCACGCGGACCATGAGCAGCACCGTTTCCGCTTGCCTGGCAACGCCGTTCAAGATCAAGGGCCTGAACTACTCCATCGCTTCTGCCTGCGCCACCAGTGCTCACTGCATCGGTACCGCCATGGAACAGATCCAGATGGGCAAACAGGACATCGTGTTCGCCGGCGGCGGTGAAGAAGAGCATTGGAGCCAATCGTTCCTGTTCGACGCCATGGGCGCTCTGTCCAGCAAGCGTAACGACACCCCGGAACAAGCCTCCCGTGCCTACGACGCTGACCGTGACGGTTTTGTCATTGCCGGCGGTGGCGGCATGGTCGTGGTTGAAGAGTTGGAACACGCTCTGGCCCGCGGCGCGAAGATCTACGCGGAAATCGTTGGCTACGGCGCAACGTCCGACGGCTACGACATGGTCGCCCCAAGCGGCGAAGGCGCAATCCGCTGCATGCAGATGGCGATGTCCACCGTGGATACCCCGATCGACTACCTGAACACCCACGGCACTTCGACTCCGGTCGGCGACGTCGCGGAAATGAAAGGTGTGCGTGAAGTGTTCGGCGCGAACGCTCCGGCCATCAGCTCGACCAAGAGCCTGTCGGGTCACTCCCTGGGCGCCGCCGGCGTTCACGAAGCGATCTACTGCATGCTGATGATGGAAGGCAACTTCATGGCGGGCTCCGCCAACATCGACGAACTGGACCCGGAAGTGGCAGACATGCCGATCCTGACCAAGACGCGCGAAGACGCCACCATCAACACCGTGATGAGCAACAGCTTCGGCTTCGGCGGTACTAACGCCACGCTGGTGTTGAAGCGCTGGGCCGGCAAGTAATACTCGCCGCCGCTCGCTTCAGATAAAAACGCCCCGACTGGTTCGGGGCGTTTTTTTATGCCTGGAAAATGGCGGCCCCGCCGCCCTCCTGTAGCAGCTGGCGAAGCCTGCGTTCGGCGACGTAGTCGTCGTGAAATCAGGCACCGCGGTGTGTCAGGTAAATCGTATATTCCGAATTTGCGACGACTTCGTCGCCGAACGCAGGCTTCGCCAGCTGCTACAAGTCGTGCATTTACTCGGGCCAACATGAAACATTTGTCATGAAACTCAAGAGCCTGCGACCGAATGTCGCGGTTTCAGCGGGCTGCAGCTCATTTGCAGTTTTCGCAATTATTCATTGCGAAACGAAAGCGTTTACTTAGGGAGCTAACCAAACATATAACAGAGGCCTGCACACGCTTTGCTGCAGATAACTGAAATTGGAGCTAGCAGATGACTGTAAAAGTAACTGAACGCGACGATTCACACATGTCCCACGAAGGTGTGGCCGCCGGTGTGCGGATCTGGGACGTGCATCAACAAGACTTGCTGGTCGGGATGTTTCATTCCGAGACCGACGCGCACAACTACAAGGCCGAACTGGAAACCCTGGAACAACAACGCGAGTTACGTTCTGCCTGACACCGCGAAGCATTTGGCAATCACAGCATTGAAAACGACGAACCCCGCCATTGGCGGGGTTCGTCGTTGTCGCGGGCCTTTTATCGACTCGACACAGAAAGGCTTACCACATCAGATCATCAGGAATCTGGTAAGCCGCGTACGGATCGTCCTCAGCCGCGACTTCTTCAGTCTTGACGTTCATCTGCACGATGCGCTGCGGATCACGCTCCTGGATCTTCAGCGCCGCCTCACGCGGAATCACTTCGTAGCCGCCAGCGTGATGCACGATCGCCAGCGAACCGTTGCTGAGCTTGTTGCGCATCAGCGTGTTGACGCACAGGCGCTTGACCTTCTTGTCGTCAACGAAGTTGTAGTAATCCTCGGTGGTCAGCTTCGGCAGGCGCGACGCCTCGATCAGTTGCTTGACCTGAGCGGCGCGGGCCTTGGCCTCGACCTTCTCCTGTTGCTGACGGTTCAGCTCCTGATCGCGCTTGACCTTCTCGGCCTTCGCTTCCTGAGCCGCGCGCTGCTGCGAATCATCGAGTTCAATCTGCCCCTTGTGGGCCAGGCGTTGCTGTTTCTGCTTGTCTTTGCCGACCTGTTTGGCCTGCTTTTGGTTGACCAGCCCTGCTTTGAGCAACTGGTCGCGAAGGGAAATGCTCATGGTGCTTATTTCTCACTTAGGCAACTGCTCAACCGCAGCTGGGCAAATTCTTTTCCTGACGTTTGGCTTCGCCCCACAAGGCGTCCAACTCTTCGAGGGTGCAATCTTCTATGGGACGGTGGGTGTCGCGCAATGCCTGTTCGATAAAACGGAAGCGTCTTTCGAATTTGCCATTGGCGCCGCGCAGTGCGGTTTCCGGATCGACCTTGAGGTGCCGCGCCAGATTGACCACTGAAAACAGCAAGTCCCCGACTTCATCGGCAATCGCTGCCGAGTCGTTGTCGGCCATCGCTTCGAGCACTTCATCGAGCTCTTCGCGGACCTTGTCCAGCACCGGCAAGGCGTCCGGCCAGTCGAAACCGACCTGCCCGGCGCGCTTCTGCAATTTGGCCGAACGGGACAAGGCTGGCAGCGCGGCGGGCACGTCATCGAGCAAGGACAGTTGCTCCGGCGCCGACGATTTCTCGGCGCGCTCCTCAGCCTTGATCTGTTCCCAGCGCTGTTTGACCTGTTCTTCGTTCAGGCGTGGTACGTCCAGCGGCGCATACAGATCGCCAGTAGGGAACACGTGAGGATGCCGGCGAATCAGCTTGCTGGTAATGCTGTCGACCACGCCGGCGAATTCGAAGCGCCCTTCTTCCCGGGCCAGCTGGCTGTAATAAACCACCTGAAACAACAAATCGCCCAACTCGCCCTGCAAGTGATCGAAGTCGCCACGCTCGATGGCGTCGGCAACTTCGTAGGCTTCTTCCAGGGTGTGCGGGACGATGCTCGTGTAAGTTTGCCTGATGTCCCACGGGCAGCCGAACTGCGGGTCGCGCAGGCGGTTCATCAGGTGCAGTAAATCTTCAAGTGAATACATCAATCAATCTCTGCGGCAACGCGGTGTATTGGGCAACCGGAAACCTGTAGGAGCGAGGCTTGCCCGCGAAGGCGGTGTGTCAGGTATGACGCCTTCGCGGGCAAGCCTCGCTCCTACAAGGGACCGCTTCACGGTGTGCGGTTACGCCGGGTTTCGATGATGTTCGGCAACTGCGAAATCCGCCCGAGCAATCGGCCCAATGCGTCCAACCCCGGAATCTCGATGGTCAGGGACATCAACGCAGTGTTGTCCTCTTTGTTCGAGCGGGTGTTGACCGCGAGCACGTTGATCCGCTCGTTGAGCAGCACTTGCGAAACGTCACGCAGCAGGCCGGAACGGTCGTAGGCGCGGATGATGATGTCCACCGGATAGGTGAGCACCGGCACCGGGCCCCAGCTGACCTGGATGATCCGCTCCGGCTCGCGCCCGCCGAGTTGCAGCACCGAGGCGCAATCCTGGCGGTGAATGCTCACGCCCCGGCCCTGGGTGATGTAACCGACAATCGCGTCGCCCGGCAACGGCTGGCAGCAGCCGGCCATTTGCGTCATCAGGTTGCCGACGCCTTGAATCTGGATGTCGCCACGCTTGCCCGGTTTGTAACCGGTGGCTTTGCGCGGGATCAGCTCCAGCTGTTCGTTGCCGCGCTCCGGCTCGACCAGTTGTTGCGCCAGATTCACCAGTTGCGCCAGGCGCAAATCGCCGGCACCGAGGGCGGCGAACATGTCCTCGGCGGTTTTCATGTTGGCTTTTTCGGCCAGCTTGTCGAAATCCACCGCGGGCAAACCGAGACGCGTCAGTTCGCGCTCGAGCAAGGTTTTACCGGCCGCGACGTTCTGGTCACGGGCCTGCAATTTGAACCAGTGAACGATCTTCGCCCGCGCTCGCGAGGTAGTGACGTAACCAAGGTTCGAGTTCAGCCAGTCGCGACTCGGCGTCCCGTGTTTGCTGGTGATGATCTCGACCTGCTCACCGGTTTGCAGGCTGTAGTTGAGCGGCACAATGCGCCCGTTGATCTTGGCGCCGCGGCAGTTGTGACCGATTTCGGTGTGCACGCGGTAGGCGAAGTCCAGCGGTGTCGAGCCTTTCGGCAAGTCGATGGCGTGGCCGTCTGGGGTAAAGATGTACACCCGATCCGGTTCGATATCGACGCGCAATTGATCGGCCAGACCGCCGATATCACCCAGCTCTTCGTGCCACTCGAGGACCTGACGCAGCCAGGAAATCTTCTCTTCGTAATGGTTGGAGCCGGATTTGACGTCGGTGCCTTTATAGCGCCAGTGCGCGCAAACCCCGAGTTCGGCTTCTTCGTGCATGGAATGCGTGCGGATTTGCACTTCCAGTACCTTGCCTTCCGGGCCGATGACCGCCGTGTGCAGCGAGCGGTAGCCGTTCTCTTTCGGGTTGGCGATGTAGTCGTCGAATTCTTTCGGGATGTGCCGCCACAAGGTGTGAACGATGCCGAGCGCGGTGTAGCAGTCGCGCATTTCCGGGACCAGCACGCGCACGGCCCGCACGTCGTAGATCTGGCTGAATTCCAGACCTTTGCGCTGCATTTTGCGCCAGATCGAATAAATGTGTTTGGCCCGGCCACTGATGTCGGCATCGACGCCGGTGGCGGTCAATTCGTTGCGCAGCTGGTTCATCACGTCGCCGATGAAGCGCTCGCGATCCAGCCGCCGCTCGTGCAGCAACTTGGCAATCTGTTTGTATTGGTCGGGCTCGAGGTAACGGAAGGACAAATCCTCCAGTTCCCACTTGATGTGGCCGATGCCGAGACGATGGGCCAGCGGTGCATAGATGTCGAAGACTTCGCGGGCAACGCGATTGCGCTTTTCGTCGTCGGCGGTTTTCACCGCACGGATCGCGCAGGTACGTTCAGCCAGTTTGATCAGCGCGACGCGCACGTCATCGACCATCGCCACGAGCATTTTGCGCAGGTTTTCAACTTGGCCCTGGGTGCCCAGCACCAGCGATTGACGCGGGCTCAGGCTGGCGCTGATGGCCGCCATGCGCAACACGCCGTCAATCAGCTTGGCGACCACCGGGCCGAAACGCTGGCTGACTGCCGGCAGTTCGATCTGGCCTTCACGCACGCCGCGGTACAGCACCGCCGCCACCAACGAATCCTGATCGAGTTTAAGGTCGGCGAGAATCTCGGCGATCTCAAGGCCGGTGCGAAAACTTGAGGTCCCCTCGGACCACAGGTTTTTTGCCGCATTGGCCTGTTGTTCGGACATGCGAGCGAACTCGCACGCTTCCTTCAAGGCTTCGCGATCCAGTGCCAGATCGACACTGACCGCATGATCGAGCCAAGCCTCGAGATTGATACTGCCGTCGGTGTTGATCGGCTGGTGTGCTCTCACCTGTACCATCTTGCTTACCTTCCCTACGACGCAGTTCAATGCGTCAAATCGCT
The DNA here is from genome assembly GCF_002836905.1 of Pseudomonas sp. 43NM1. Lineage (NCBI taxonomy): Bacteria > Pseudomonadati > Pseudomonadota > Gammaproteobacteria > Pseudomonadales > Pseudomonadaceae > Pseudomonas > Pseudomonas sp. 43NM1. The sequence continues at coordinate 54,349 of NZ_MKGS01000003.1, forward strand.
GACCTTCACTGCCCGTGCGCCCGCGCCGGGCGGTTGCGCGGCGGCTGCACGGGCGGCCAGTCGGACCAGACGAGCCGTCCTAGCTCGCTTCAAATAACGCCATGGCCTCGACATGTGCCGTCTGAGGAAACATATCGAGAATCCCGGCACGTTTTAACCGGTAGCCCTGCTTGACCAATTCGACCGTGTCGCGCGCCAGCGTTGCCGGGTTGCACGACACGTACACCAACCGTTTGGCGCCCAGGGATGCGAGCTTGCGCACCACCTCGAAAGCACCGTCGCGCGGTGGGTCCAAGAGTACCGCAGAAAAGCCTTCGCGCGCCCATTCGGCATCGGCCAAAGGCTGGGATAAATCGGCCTGAAAAAATTTGGTGTTATGCAAATTGTTACTGGCAGCGTTGGCAGCGGCGCGCTCGACCATGGTCTGCACACCTTCGACCGCGACTACTTCGCGGACGACTTTGGCCAGCGGCAAGGCAAAATTGCCGAGACCGCAGAACAGATCCAGCACCCGCTCATCCGCCGCCGGCTTCAGCCATTCCAGCGCCTGCGCGACCATGGCTTCGTTGACCCCGGCGTTGACCTGGATAAAATCCCCGGGCCGATACGCGAGGTCCAAATCCCACTGCTGCAGCCGATAACCCAACGTCTGGTCAGCCTCCACCGGGTACGGCTCGCCATCGCCATGCAGCCACAATTGCGCTTCATGAAACGCGCAGAAATCCTTGAGAATCGTCAGATCGGCCTCGGACAACGGCGACATATGCCGCAACAACACCGCCAACGAAGAACCGCTGAACAATTCCACGTGCCCCAGCGCTTGAGGTTTGCTCAGGCGTCGAAGCATTTCCGGCAAGCGCGTCATGATCGGTTGCAAGGGCTGTACCAGCACCGGACATTCGCTGATGGCGACGATGTCCTGACTGCCGGCAGCACGGAACCCGACTTCGAGCTTTTTCGCCTTCATGTCCCAGCGCACCGCCACGCGGGCGCGACGACGGTAGGCGAATTCCGGGCCGCTCAGCGGCGCCGCCCACTCTTGCGGTTCGACTCCGGCAACCTTGGACAATTGCTCGGCGAGCATGCGCTGTTTCAGGGCAAGCTGCTCGCTGTGCGGCAGATGTTGCACGCTGCAACCGCCGCAACGACCGGCGTGCGGGCACGGTGCCGGGCGCCGCAGTTCGCTGGCCTGGAATACCCGCTCGGTGCGCGCCTCGACCACTTTGCCGTGGGCATTGAGCACGCGCGCCTCGACCTCCTCACCGGCCAGCGCGCCGATGACGAACCAGGTACGACCTTCGAAAAACGCGATGCCGCGACCGTCATTGGCCAGGCGCTCGATGCTCAAGCGCTGCTTTTTGCCGGTCGGGATTTGTGGTGCCTTGCTGCCGCCCGTGGGTTGGAAGCGCAGGCCTCTCTCTTGCTTGGCCATCAGTTGGGCGCGTCGAAAATGCCGGTCGACAAGTAACGGTCGCCACGGTCGCAGATGATCGCAACGATCACCGCGTTTTCCACTTCCTTCGACAGGCGCAACATCCCTGCCACGGCGCCGCCCGAGGACACGCCGCAGAAGATCCCTTCTTCGCGGGCCAGACGACGGGTTACGTCCTCGGCCTCGCGTTGCGCCATGTCGACGATGCGGTCGACACGATCGGCCTGATAAATCTTCGGCAGGTATTCCTGCGGCCAGCGACGAATACCCGGGATCGCCGAGCCTTCCATCGGTTGCAGACCGACGATCTGCACGTCAGGATTTTGCTCTTTCAAGTAGCGCGACACGCCCATGATCGTCCCGGTAGTGCCCATCGAGCTGACGAAATGGGTGATCGAGCCTTGGGTCTGACGCCAGATTTCCGGGCCAGTGCTGGTGTAGTGCGCCTCGGGGTTATCACCGTTGGCGAACTGATCCAGGACCTTGCCGCGGCCTTCGGCTTCCATCCGCTGGGCGAGGTCGCGAGCGCCTTCCATGCCTTCTTCCTGGGTCACCAGAATCAGCTCGGCGCCATACGCCGTCATCGCGGCTTTGCGTTCGGCGCTGGAGTTGTCCGGCATGATCAGGATCATCTTGTAACCCTTGATCGCGGCGGCCATGGCCAGCGCGATCCCGGTGTTACCCGACGTCGCTTCAATCAGCGTATCGCCAGGATGAATCTGCCCGCGCAACTCGGCACGGGTAATCATCGACAGCGCCGGCCGGTCCTTGACCGAACCCGCCGGGTTATTCCCCTCAAGCTTGAGCAAAAGGGTATTGCTGGTGGCGCCAGACAGGCGCTGCAAGCGGACCAGCGGAGTGTTGCCGACGCAATCGGCGATGGTTGGGTACTGCAAGGTCATGGCGTATTCGCAATCCAGACTGCGGGGGCGCCTATCATACCGGCAAACGTTGGCAGGCCATATCACGCAAAGTGCGGTGCTTATGGCTTATGGGAATAAGGGGCTGGATCAGCCCTTCCCGAAAACAGAAGTCACGCCCCAACTCGATCAGGAACTCCTTGAGACGTGTGAGCAATCCTTGATGAAGGTCGGTCTCGGCATGACCGCCGGGGAAGCCGAGAAATTCGGCTATGTACGCATCGCGAAAAATCTCCAGCGCCGAAGGATGAGTTTGTCTCAATGCCGTTGAGACTTTCACCGGTTGGGTGATGCTGCGTTCGAATAGTGCAGCTTTGAATTGACGTTCAAGCTCACGCCTTGACCACCTCTACTTGATCCCGCTGACACTTTTTCATCAGATGGAAGGGCCTCATCGCGAGCAGGCTCACTCCTACAGGGGGTCGTCGTTATTACACGATATGTGGGCGACGCAAATCCACGGTGGGAGCGAGCTTGCTCGCGAAAGCGTCCTCGCCAACGCCACCCACATCCGCCACCAGGCGCATATTCAGGCGCAACCCTGCCCCAGCGTTCTCCGCCCAAAGCGATCCGCCCTGACGTTGCACCGCATTCCTCGCGATGCTCAGCCCTAAGCCAAAACCGCCGTCGCCCGGCCGCGAGCCGTCGAGGCGGATGAAGGGTGAGAAGATGCGTTCCAAGTCGACTTCAGCCACGCCGCCGCCCTGATCTTCCAGCCACACCAGCCAAAAGTCGCCATCGCGCTGTGCGCCGAGGGTGATCACGCCGTCGCTCGGCGAGTGCCGAATGGCGTTGCGCAGGATGTTTTCCAGCGCCTGAGCCAAGGTGTTGAGATGGCCACGCACCCAGCAGGTGGAGTCGACGGCGCAGTGCAACTGGCGCGCCGGCCACGCTGTTTCGTAACAAGCGTTTTCCGTGAGCATGTCCCACAGCGCTTGAATCTGGATCGCTTCGTCGGGCAGGCGCGAGCGTTCGGTGTCGAGCCAGGCCAGTTGCAGGGTATCTTCGACCAGACGCTGCATGCCATCGACTTCGCGGCTGATGCGTTCACGCAGTTGCGCCACGCCCTGCTCGCTTTCGCTGGCGACACGCAGACGGCTTAACGGCGTGCGCAGTTCGTGGGACAGGTCGCGCAGTAATTGTTGCTGCAGGGCCACGGTGCTTTGCAGGCGCTCGGCCATGTGATCGAAGGCGCGCCCCAGTTCGCCCAGCTCATCCGAACGATTGGTGGTGTGCCTCGACAAGCGCACGTTCAACTGGTCGGCGCGCCAGGCGTTGGCCTGCTCGCGCAGGCTGTTGAGCGGCACCACCAGCAGCCGATACAAACCGACGCACAGCAGCAACGTAAACAGCCCGGGAATCACTCCGTTGGTAATGACGCGCCAAAACACCTGATAACGCCCCGGCATGAAACGCTGCGGCAACTCGATCACCAGATTGCCCGCGTGCGGGTCGCCGGGAAACGGCACGCGCAGCCACGGCAGGTTTTTCTTGTGGATCGGCCAATCGAGGCCGCGCAGGAAGGTCAGGCGCTCGATGTCCTTGTCGGTCAACGGCTGCGTGCTCAGCGATTGCAAGTCGCCGCCAATCACTCCGACCCAGCCTTTTTCGCGTTGGCGCATGCCTTGCAGCCAGGCATCGACTCCGGTCCGCTGGCCCTGACGCCACGCCTTTTCGGCCTCGGCGGCGTAGCGGGTCAACGTGCCTCGGGCGTCATCGGCAAGAAACTGGTTGCGCTCCTCCATGTAGCGGCCCCAGGACCAGCTCAGCCAGATCATCAGCAGACAAAAAGCCACCAGCAGACAGGCGAGTTTCCAGAACAGCGAGTGCCGGCCCGGCAGGTCAGACCATTTCATCGATGGCGCTCAACACATAACCTTTGCCCCAGACGGTACGCACTTCGCGCTCGGTGTAGCCGATCGCCTTGAGTTTGCGCCGGATCTGGCTGATGTGCATATCGAGGCTGCGGTCGTGCGCGGCATAACCGCGTTGCAGCACGTGCTGATAAAGGAAGGCTTTGCTCAGCACTTCATCGTTGTTGCGATTCAGCGTTTCCAGCAGCCGGTATTCGCTGCGCGTCAGGCCGGCGCCGTGCTCGCGATAGAAGACTTCGCACTGATCGTCGTCGAACAACAAACTGTGCACGGGACTGACCGGCGCTGGCGGCTCGGGCCGACGGTCGAGCGCCACGCGTCGCAGGATCGCTTCGATGCGCACGCGCAGCTCGGCCATGCTGAACGGTTTGGGCAGGTAATCGTCGGCGCCGAGGCGAAAACCGCTGATGCGATCGGCCTCGGCGCCCAATGCCGACATCAGCACCACGGGCGTTGAATGGCTCTGGCGAAACTGCGTCAGCACATTCAAGCCATCGAGGCCCGGCAGCAGAATGTCCATCAACACCACATCAAACGGCTGGCCGCGCGCTATCGCCAGGCCTTCCTGACCGTTCTGGCACCAGGTCACCTGAAAGCCGCAACGGCCCAAGTGCTCGTGGACGTACGCGCCGAGCACGAGGTCGTCTTCTATAGAGAGGATGCGAGGAAGAACGGCATTGATGGGATTCATGAGTATCTGCAAATAATTCTCAGTTGGCGATTATTCAAGATTGCCTCGTCAGGGGCAACCCAAGGTTTGCCGGGCGGGCGAAAGCGCCGATCCAACCGACGAATGACGACATCAATTTACGAAGATTGCCCGCAAGCAAATCGCTACACTGCGCAAGTGGTGCGTGCCGGATGCACGCGCGGGTCTAATAAATAGCGGGATGCAGGAGAAATGCGTGCTCAAGAAACTGGGAATTAAAGGCCGCGTGCTGTTGCTGACCTTGCTGCCGACCAGCCTGATGGCATTGGTCCTGGGCGGCTATTTCACTTGGACGCAGCAATCGGACCTGCAAACCCAATTGATGCAGCGTGGCGAGATGATCGCCGAGCAACTGGCGCCGCTGGTAGCCCCGGCCATGGGCCACCAGAACACCGAATTGCTTGAGCGCATCGCCACCCTGTCGCTGGAACAGACCGACGTGCGCGCCGTGACTTTCCTCGCGCCCGACCGCACGCCGCTGGCCCACGCCGGGCCGACCATGCTCAACGCCGCGCCGATCGGCAACGGTGCGCACATGCTCCGGCGCAGCGGCAATGACGCCACCCGCTACTTGCTGCCGGTGTTCGGCAAGCACCGTAATTTCGCCGGCGAGCTGATTCCCGACGAGTCGGAACGCCTGCTCGGCTGGGTCGAACTCGAACTCACGCACAACGGCATGCTGCTGCGCGGTTACCGCAGCCTGTTCGCCAGCCTGCTGTTGATCGCCGCCGGGCTGGCCGGCGCGGCGTTGCTGGCGTTGCGCATGGGCCGCACGATCAACCGGCCGATCAGCCAGATCAAACTGGCGGTGGCGCAACTCAAGGACGGTCATCTGGAAACCCGCTTGCCGCCCCTCGGCAGCCAGGAACTGGATGAACTGGCGTCCGGCATCAACCGCATGGCCGGCACCCTGCAAAACGCGCAGGAAGAATTGCAACACAGCGTCGATCAGGCCACCGAAGACGTCCGGCAGAATCTGGAAACCATCGAAATCCAGAACATCGAGCTGGACCTGGCACGCAAGGAAGCACTGGAAGCGAGCCGGATCAAGTCCGAGTTTCTCGCCAACATGAGCCATGAAATCCGCACGCCACTGAACGGCATTCTCGGCTTCACTCATCTGCTGCAAAAAAGTGAACTGACCCCGCGCCAGCTCGATTATCTGGGCACTATCGAAAAATCCGCCGACAGCCTGCTGGGGATCATCAACGAGATTCTCGACTTTTCGAAAATCGAGGCCGGCAAACTGGTGCTCGACAATATTCCGTTCAACCTGCGCGATCTGCTGCAGGACACGCTGACCATCCTCGCCCCCGCCGCCCACGCTAAACAGCTGGAACTGGTCAGTCTGGTGTATCGCGACACGCCGCTGTCGCTGATCGGCGACCCGCTGCGGCTCAAGCAGATTCTGACCAACCTGGTGAGCAACGCGATCAAGTTCACCCGCGAAGGCACGATCGTCGCCCGCGCGATGCTCGAAGAAGAACACGACGACAGCGTGCAGTTGCGCATCAGCATTCAGGACACCGGCATTGGCCTGTCGAATCAGGACGTGCGCGCGTTGTTCCAGGCGTTCAGTCAGGCTGACAATTCACTCTCGCGGCAGCCGGGTGGCACCGGGCTGGGGTTGGTAATTTCCAAGCGTTTGATCGAACAGATGGGCGGCGAAATCGGCGTCGACAGCACGCCGGGCGAAGGCTCGGAGTTCTGGATCAGCCTGAGCCTGCCAAAAACCCGCGACGATGCCGAAGATCTGCCCGGCCCACCGTTGCTCGGGCGGCGGGTGGCGGTGCTGGAAAATCACGAACTGGCGCGCCAGGCGTTGCAGCATCAATTGGAAGATTGCGGCCTCGAAGTCACGCCGTTCAATACTCTGGAAAGTTTGACCAATGGCGTCACTGGCGCGCATCAAACCGATCAGGCGATTGATCTGGCAGTGCTCGGCATCACCAGCAACGACATGCCGCCGGAGCGCCTCAACCAGCACATCTGGGACCTCGAACACCTCGGCTGCAAAGTGCTGGTGCTGTGCCCGACCACCGAGCAGACGCTGTTCCATCTCTCGGTGCCCAACCCGCACAGTCAGTTGCAGGCGAAACCGGCGTGCACGCGCAAGTTGCGTCGGGCGCTGGCCGATCTGGTCAACCCGCGCCAGCAGCGCAGCGAGCCCGGCGAACCGGTGTCGAGCCGCGCGCCGAAAGTGCTGTGCGTGGACGACAACCCGGCGAATTTGTTGCTGGTGCAGACCTTGCTCGAAGACATGGGCGCGAAAGTGCTCGCGGTCGAGAGCGGTTACGCCGCAGTGAAAGCGGTGCAGAGCGAAACCTTCGATCTGGTGCTGATGGACGTGCAAATGCCTGGCATGGACGGGCGCCAGAGCACCGAAGCGATTCGCCAGTGGGAAAGTGAGCGGCATTGCACGCCGCTGCCAATCGTCGCCCTCACCGCCCATGCGATGGCCAACGAAAAACGCGCACTGCTGCAAAGCGGCATGGACGACTACCTGACCAAACCGATCAGCGAGCGGCAACTGGCGCAAGTGGTGTTGAAATGGACCGGGCTGGCCCTGCGCAATCAGGGGCCGGAGCGCTCCAGCGACAGCCATGGCGGCAGCGAATTGCTGGTGCTCGATCACGAAGAAGGTTTGCGTCTGGCTGCGGGCAAGGCTGATCTGGCGGCGGACATGCTGGCGATGCTGCTGGCCTCGCTGGAAGCTGATCGCGAAGCGATTCGCGTGGCCCGCGAGGCGAACGACCAGAATGCGTTGATCGAACGCGTGCATCGCCTGCACGGCGCGACGCGCTATTGCGGCGTTCCGCAGCTGCGGGCTGCGTGTCAGCGCAGCGAGACGTTGCTCAAGCAACAGGACCCGAAAGCGGCGGCAGCCCTCGAAGAACTGGAGCGCTCGATCAACCGGCTGGCCATGCAAGCACGCATCAGCGCGTGATCCAGGGCAACACGCCAAAATCCGCAAAACGCTAGGATCCTGAAATCCGCAAAACGCTGCGATCGGTTTTTTGTAGCAGCTGCCGAGCCTGCGAGGCTGCGTTCGGCTGCGCAGCAGTCGTAAAATCAGCCGCCTCGGTGTATCAGGTAAACCGCATTCACCGGATTGACGACGGCTGCGCCGCCGAACGCAGCCTCGCAGGCTCGGCAGCTGCTACAGGGCTACAGGGCTACAGGGCGGCGGGGCCGCTACAGTGGTTTTTTCCAGGAGGACGACATGCGCACTATTCTTTTCAGCAGCCAGACTTACGATCGCGAGAGCTTTCTCGCTGCCGACTTGCCCGCCGGTATCGCGTTGCAGTTTCAACCGGCGCGCCTGAGCGTCGATACGGTGGCGCTGGCCGAACATCACGAAGTGGTGTGCGCGTTCATCAATGATGACCTCAGCGCGCCAGTGCTTGAACACTTGGCGGCCGGCGGCACGCGCCTGATCGCCCTGCGCTCGGCGGGTTACAACCATGTCGATCTGCTGGCGGCGCAACGTCTGGGGCTGGCGATTGTGCGGGTTCCGGCCTATTCGCCGCACGCGGTGGCCGAACATGCGGTGGCGCTGATCCTCGCGCTCAATCGACGTTTGCACCGCGCCTACAATCGCACCCGCGAAGGCGATTTCAGCCTGCATGGACTGACCGGTTTTGACCTTTTCGGCAAGACTGTCGGCGTGGTCGGCACCGGGCAGATCGGCGCGACGTTCGCAAAAATCATGAACGGTTTTGGCTGCCAATTGCTGGCCTATGACCCCTTCCCCAATCCGCAAGTCGAAGCCCTCGGCGCACGTTACCTGAGCCTGCCCGAGCTGCTGGCCGAGTCGCAGATCATCAGCCTGCATTGCCCGCTCAACGCGCAAAGCAAACACCTGATCAACCGCGAGTCGCTGGCGCACCTGCAACCGGGGGCGATGCTGATCAATACCGGGCGCGGCGGATTGGTGGATACACCGGCGCTGATCGACGCATTAAAGGACGGTCAGCTGGGTTATCTGGGGCTCGACGTGTATGAAGAAGAGGCGCAGCTGTTTTTCGAGGATCGCTCGGACCTGCCGCTGCAAGACGATGTGCTGGCGCGCTTGCTGACGTTTCCCAACGTGATCATCACCGCGCATCAGGCCTTTCTCACGCGCGAAGCGCTGGGCGCGATTGCCGCGACGACCTTGCACAACATCGCGGCGTGGGCGGCCGGGACGCCGCAGAATCTGGTCGAGGGCTGAACCTGATCGAAGGTCACACGCCCGCGCCATGCTGCGCCGATGCCCGTGCTAGCATACCGCGCATATTTGGAGGACCCATGGTCGAACACGATTTCCGCTACAACCTGATGAACCCGCAGCACACCCTGACCGAATGCCGCGCCCTGGTGCCGGGGCGTTATCAAGTCACCGGCAATGGCGGCTCGATTCGCAACAATGACGTGCTGGTCGTCACTCTCAAAGGTGCCAAGGACTTGTCCATGCGCCTGACCGTCGAAACCGTTCGCCACTTGATCAACCCGCCCGGCCAATGGGTCGCGGTGGCCAGTGGTCCGGTGTTCGGCGAACTGGCGATCCATACGTGGAAGGTCAACTGCGACAGCTGCGCCAAAGAACTGAGCTTCGAGTTCGCGGTCGACGCCAAGCTCGGCAACAAAGCCGAAAAGCCTGCCGCCACCGCGCGGATTGCCGAGTTGGGCTGGTCCACCGTTGGCGACAAACACCTGTGTCCGAAATGCCAGGAGCCCGCGTGATGAAACGTTTGGCTCTGGCGGCGATGGTCGGCGCCAGCCTGATGGGCTGCGCCGCCGAACCGGTTCAATTGCAACACAACCGCAGCTACATTCTGGAATGGATCGGCGAACGGCCATTGATGGATTACAGCCACTTGACCATTACCTTGGGCGACGACGGTCGCGCCTACGGTAACGGCGGCTGCAACCATTGGTTCGCACCGTACACGCAGGACGGCGACAAGCTGAGTTTCGGCAAAATCGGCAGCACCCGCAAACTCTGCGCGCCAGCGCTGATGGAGCAGGAAAAACGCTTCCTGCAAGCGCTGGAAAACGTGCAACGCTGGGACATCTCGCCGATCGACCAGATGCGCTTCTGGCCCGCCGAAGGCAAGCCGCTGCGCTGGTGGCTTGAAGAGGGTTGATTGGCTGTTCGAGTGTGTTCCGTCAGCCAGATCCACCCCTCACCCTAACCCTCTCCCCAGAGGGTAGAGGGGACTGACCGAGTTGCTCTTGGAGCTACATCGACCTGGAAAACCAAGTCGAACTCGGGATTTGAAAAGCATGCGGTCTGCTCCCTTTCCCCTGTGGGGCGAGGGGACTGACCGAGTTGCTCTTGGAGCTACATCGACCTGGAAAACCGAGTCGAACTCAGGAGTTGAAAAGCATGCGGTCTGCTCCCTTTCCCCCTCTCCCCTGTGGGGAGAGGGCTGGGGTGAGGGGCTGGATCCAACGATCAACACCCATTTCAGTCCTGCTCAGTTCGTCGCTTTCAACTCTTCAAGTCCCTGAAAACCGAGCCGAACTCAGGAGTTGAAAAGCATGCGGTCTGCTCCCTTTCCCCCTCTCCCCTGTGGGGAGAGGGCTGGGGTGAGGGGCTGGATCCAACGATCAACACCCATTTCAGTCCTGCTCAGTTCGTCGCTTTCAACTCTTCAAGTCCCTGAAAACCGAGCCGAACTCAGGATTTGAAAAGCATGCGGTCTGCTCCCTTTCCCCCTCTCCCCTGTGGGGAGAGGGCTGGGGTGAGGGGCTGGATCCAACGATCAACACCCATTTCAGTCCTGCTCAGTTCGTCGCTTTCAACTCTTCAAGTTTTGCCATCACCCCCGCCGCTGTCTGCTCGCCCATCAGCTGTTCACGCACTTTGCCCTGGTTGTCGATGATGTACGTCACCGGCAGCGCTTCGCTGCGGGGCAAATCGAAAACCTCCGCCGGGTCCTGCGCCAGCACCGTGAACTTGATCCCGAGTTTGTCGCTGGCGCTCTTCAGCTCTTCGCCCTGCACATTGTCGAAGTTGACCCCGAACACGCCGATCTTCTTGCTCTTCAATTCTTCAGCCAAAGTGTTCAATTCCGGGATCTCGGTACGACACGGTCCGCACCATTCGGCCCAGTAATTGACCACCAGCCATTGTTTATCGAGTCGCCCGGACGCGACTTTCTGCCCGTCCTGGTCAATCCCGTAGTCGTTACCACAGCCCCCCAGCATCAACGCGCCGATGATCGCCAATGCCGCTGCCAATCGCCTTGTCATGTGGTTTTCCTTGTTCAAAATTGAATGCGCCTGCGACCCATCGCCTCCCGAGGTTCTGGATTGCGCGCTGCACAGTTAGAATAGCCGCCACATTACGCAAGATGCGACCCGCACATGACCGATCTGACGCTTTATCACAACCCGCGCTGCTCGAAATCCCGCGGTGCGCTGCAACTGCTCGAAGCCCGTGGCCTGACCCCGAACGTGGTTCGCTACCTCGAAACCCCGCTGGACGCCGCGCAATTGCAGGGCTTGCTGAACAAGCTCGGCATCACCGCACGCGAACTGCTGCGCACCGGTGAGGACGAATACAAAACCCTCAACCTGGCCGACGCGACGCTGACCGAGGCGCAATTGATTGCCGCCATCGCCGCGCACCCGAAACTCATGGAGCGCCCGATTCTCGAAGTGGGCGACAAAGCCGTCATCGGCCGTCCGCCGGAGAATGTCCTGGAGTTGCTGCCGTGAGCGCGCCGTACATTCTGGTTTTGTATTACAGCCGCAGCGGCTCGACCAATGAAATGGCCCGGCAGATTGCCCGTGGCGTCGAGCAGTCGGGCATGGAAGCGCGCCTGCGCACGGTGCCGGCGATTTCCACCGAGTGCGAAGCAGTATCGCCGGACATCCCCGACGCAGGCGCGTTGTACGCCAGCCTCGATGATTTGAAAAACTGCGCCGGCCTCGCCCTCGGCAGCCCGACGCGTTTCGGCAACATGGCGGCGCCGCTGAAATACTTTCTCGACGGCACCAGCAACCTGTGGCTGACCGGCGCCCTCGTCGGCAAACCGGCCGGCGTGTTCACCTCCACCGCGAGCCTGCACGGCGGCCAGGAAACCACCCTGCTGTCGATGATGTTGCCGTTGTTGCACCACGGCATGCTGATCACCGGCCTGCCCTACAGCGAATCGGCGTTGCTGGAAACCCGTGGCGGCGGCACGCCCTACGGCGCCAGCCACCACGCCGGCGCTGACGGCAAACTCGGTTTGAACGAACATGAAGTTTCGCTGTGCCGGGCTCTGGGCCTGCGCCTGGCCAAAACCGCCCAGAAACTGGAGGGCTGAAATGGCCAGGAAGCCGAAAATTCTGCCGTCGATCGAATGGCTCGAACCGCGCGTGCGGGCGATGCGCGTGATCAGCCTGCTGTGCTTTTTTGCCCTGTTGGGTTTGCTCTGCGGTTATTACTTGCTGTTCGCCGACCTGCACGGCGCGCGACCGTGGGTGATTCTGCTGATCGAGCTGGTGCCGCTGCTGTTGCTGGCGCCGGGGATGATCGTCGGCAGCGCGCGTGGGCATTCGTGGATGTGTTTTGTGGTGAATCTGTATTTCATCAAAGGCGCATTGGCCGCGTATGACCCGAACCGGCAGTTGTTCGGCCTGCTGGAAATGGGCGCGAGCCTGGCAGTGTTTTGTTCGGCGTTGCTGTATGTGCGGTGGCGGTTTCAGTTGAATCGCAAGCTCGCTGGCGAGGGCGAAATCTCGGTTGGCTGATCTGACGCCTTCGCGGGCAAGCCTCGCTCCTACAGGGGATTTGTGAACGACACAGATCCAATGTGGGAGCGAGCTTGCTCGCGATGCAGGCAACTCGGTCTTAATGGTTGACCGTATACGCCAGCATCATCGATATCTGGCTCATCGGCCGCCCGCCGCTCTGTTCATGCCACTGGTTGAACACGTCTTGCACCAACGCCAGATCACGCTGGCTGGTCGGCACTTTGTCGACGATCTTCTGCGCATTCAGTCCCGCGACCACGTCGTAGCTCGGCACAAACGTGTCCTTGCCGACCATGCGCAAAAACCGCGGCGCCGACAGCCCGCCGAGTTGATGGCCGCGCTTTTTCAGAAAGCTCCACAAACCGACGATATCGGTCACCGGCCACTCGGCGATCAGTTCGCCGAAGCTGCCCTTCTCGTGCGTCACATCGAGAATGAACTGCGCATTGCGCGGCACGCTTTTGAGCTTGCCCAAGTGGCGGATGATCCGCGCGTCCTGCATCAGGCGTTCGAGGTGTTCGGCGCTCATCAGCACGACTTTTTCCGGGTCGAACCTGAAAAACACTTCTTCGAAAGATGGCCACTTGGCGTCCACCAGACTGTGCTTGAGCCCGGCACGGAAAACGCGCAGCGCCATGGTCGAGAGGTAACGGTCGTCGCTGATCTTGCGCAATTGTGCCGGGGTCTTGGGTACCGGCAGATGGGCTTCCAGTTCAGCCGCTGAACCAAAACGGTTCAGACAGTACTCGTGTAGCCACTTGTAATCGCGCATGCCCTCTCCTGAGGATTGAAAAGATAAAAACTGTGGGAGCGTGCGAGCTGTGGCGAGGGGGCTTGCCCCCGTTTGAGTGCGTAGCACTCACAAAATCTCCGACAACGCGGCGATTTTGCGGCCGCTTCGCAGCCCAACGGGGGCAAGCCCCCTCGCCACAGGGCCCGCTCCCGAACAATGTTGTTCAGAGGTTGACGACGTTGACGAAGCGCGACGCGGCGCTTTCGTCGATCTTCAAACTGCCGAAGTCGAACAGGTTGCGGTCCGCCAATTGCGACGGCTGCACATTCTGCAAACTGCGGAATATGCTTTCGACGCGGCCCGGGGTCTTGCGTTCCCATTCTTGCAACATGTCCTTGACCACCTGGCGTTGCAGGTTCTCCTGCGAGCCGCAGAGGTTGCACGGGATGATCGGGAATTGCTTGAAGTCCGAGTAGGCCTGGATGTCTTTTTCGTTGCAGTAAGCCAGTGGCCGGATCACCACGTTGCGGCCATCGTCGGCGCGCAGTTTCGGCGGCATGGCTTTGAGCGAACCGTTGAAAAACATGTTGAGGAAAAACGTTTCGACGATGTCGTCGCGATGGTGACCGAGGGCCATTTTGGTTGCGCCGATTTCGTCGGCGAAGGTGTACAGCGTGCCGCGACGCAGGCGTGAACACAGCGAACACGTGGTTTTGCCTTCCGGGATCAATTCCTTGACCACCGAATAGGTGTCTTTTTCGACGATGTGATACTCGACGCCCAGCGATTTCAGGTAGGCCGGCAGCACGTGCTCGGGGAAACCCGGCTGCTTCTGGTCCATGTTCACGGCGACGATGTCGAACTTGATCGGCGCGACCTTCTGAAAGTGCATCAGCACGTCGAGCATGGTGTAACTGTCTTTGCCACCGGACAGGCAGACCATGACCTTGTCGCCGTCTTCAATCATGTTGAAATCGGCAACAGCCTCACCGGCCTGGCGGCGAAGGCGCTTTTGCAATTTGTTCTGGTTGACCGTGAGAGTGCCCATGCAACGCATCCGTGAGGTGTGACGAAAGGCCCGCATTTTACGCAAAAATCCCGCATGGGCGAAGCGCCGCCGATTACCTCAACCCTCCCCCTCCCTTGTAGCAGCTGGCGAAGCCTGCGTTCGGCGACGCAGTCGTCGCTAATCCGGTACACGCGATACGTCTGATACACCGAGGCGGCTGGTTTTACGACGACTTCGTCGCCGAACGCAGGCTTCGCCAGCTGCTACAGGTTTGCGGTGCAATGTACAGACCTGCCGGCGATTAACAGCGATCTTTACAGCGCGATTTGCTCTAAAGCCCCGCAACCCGTGGCGTGCAGACCTTTCTATACTCCGACATAAGGTCGCACACGTATTCAGACCTTTCCTTACTTGGCCACTTTGGCCCGTAGGCGCTCCGCTGGGGGGCGATGGTAATAACAAGAGGAGTGACTGGCATGATCCATCACGTAGTGGGGCTCTTCACCCACCCCGACCAGGAATGGAAAGAAATCCGTGGCGACCAGGAGGAAAGCATCAGCCACATGTACCTTACCCACACGCTGATCCTGGCGGCGATCCCGGCCGTTTCGGCGTTTATCGGTACCACGCAGGTCGGCTGGGTCATCGGCAATCGGGCGCCGGTGATGCTGACTCAGGAAAGCGCGCTGTGGATGACGATCATGTCGTACCTGGCGATGCTCGGCGGCGTGGCGGTGATGGGCGCATTTGTGCACTGGATGGCTCGCACGTATGACGCCAATCCGAGCCTGGCCCGTTGCGTTGCCTTCGCCACTTACACGGCGACACCGCTGTTCATCGGCGGTTTGGCGGCGTTGTATCCGCATATGTGGCTGGGAATGGTCGTCGGCACGGCTGCCATTTGCTACACGGTGTACCTGCTGTATGTGGGGTTGCCGACATTCATGAACATTCCATCGGACGAGGGTTTTCTGTTTTCCAGTTCAGTGCTTGCCGTCGGCCTGGTGGTGCTGGTGGCCATCATGGCGTTTACCGTGATCGTCTGGGGACTCGGCGTGGGGCCGGTCTATACCAATTAGCCATCAGCCAGGAATGGCCACGGCACTAGACCAACAGACCAAGATCTGCCAACACAGGCCGCCACCGGGCGGCCTTTTAATGGCTGGCGCAAAAGGTTCGGGACAACGACCATTCGGCGCCTGACTGATTCGCAAGTCCCGAGGGTTGCGGCATACTCGACGCCTCTGGAGACCCATCAAGCATGCCCGAGCAACTCAATACCCGCGTCGAAGACTGTTACCAACAAGCCGAATCCTTTTTCAAACGAACTTTCAAACGCCCCGTGGTGAGCCTCAAGCTGCGTGGGCAAAAGGCCGGTGTCGCGCATTTGCACGAGAACCTGCTGCGTTTCAATCCGCAGTTGTACCGGGAAAACAGCGAAGATTTCCTCAAGCAAACCGTGGCTCACGAGGTCGCGCACCTGATCGCGCATCAATTGTTTGGCGATCGCATTCAGCCGCATGGCGAAGAATGGCAACTGATCATGCGCGGCGTTTACGAACTGCCGCCGAACCGTTGCCACACCTATGACGTGAAACGCCGCAGCGTGACGCGGTACATCTACAAGTGTCCGTGCGCCGACAGCGATTTCCCGTTTTCGGCGCAGCGCCATAGCCTGGTGCGCCAGGGTCGGCGTTATCTGTGCCGGCGATGCCGCAGCACATTGGTGTTCAGCGGCGAGATGCGCGTCGAGTAAGTCAGATTTTTTGTGTGCATGCCGGCCTCATCGCGAGCAAGCTCGCTCCCACAGGGGATATTCGGCGCGACACGGCCCCATGTGAGAGCTAGCTTGCTCGCGATGGCGTCTGGGTAGGCGCTACACGATCACCTTGGCACGCCGCAATTGCTCAATCCGCTGCGCACTTAACCCCAGTTCCGCCAACACCTGATCCGTATGCTCGCCTACCGCCGCGCCGATAAAGCGTGGCGCCGGCAAGCCTTCGGAAAATTTCAGCGGACACGCCATCTGCGCCTGCGTCGAGCCATCCGCGCGCGGCACTTGCGTTACCAGTGCCCGCGCCTGCAACTGCGGATGCTGCAACGCTTCGCCGACGCTCAGAACCGGTTCGACACACGCATCGACGCCGGCAAACAACGCGCACAACTCAGCAAAGTCATGCTTCTCGAATTCCATTTTCAGCTCATTTTTCAACGCCTGTTGCTGCTCCGGTTTAGTCGATAAACCCTGCGCCGCCAGCTCCGGGCGACCGAGCGCCGAACACAGTTGCTGCATGAACGCCGGTTCGAGGCTGCCCACCGACATCCAGCGACCATCGCGCGAGCGGTAATAGTCGTAGAAGCTGCCGCCATTGAGCATCTGCTCTTCGCACTCGGGCTCGACGCCGCAAGCCAGGTAACCGGCGCCAGCCATCGCGTTAAGGCTGAACGCGCAGTCGGTCATGCTCACGTCCAGATGCTGCCCCTGCCCGCTGTGCTGGCGCGCGATCACTGCCGCGAGCAGGCCGATCACGCCGTGCAGCGAGCCACCGGCGATGTCCGCCACTTGCATGCCCAGCGGCAATGGGCCGCTGTCGGCGCGGCCGGTGTAGCTCGACAATCCGGCCAACGCCAGATAGTTGATGTCGTGGCCGGCGCGTTCCTTGTACGGGCCGGTCTGGCCGTAGCCGGTAATCGACACGTAAATCAGCTTCGGGTTGATCGCCTTCAGCGCTGCATAACCCAGGCCCAGCCGCTCCATCACACCGGGACGGAACTGTTCGAGGAGGATGTCGTGGTCCAGCAGCAATTGCTTGATCAGCTCCAGCGCTTGCGGTTGCTTGAGGTCCAGCGCCAGGCTGCGCTTGTTGCGATTGAGGTAGGCGTGGCTGGCCGACACACCTTGATCGTGCGGCGGCAACACGCGCAGCAGATCGGCGCGGGTCGGTGATTCGATACGCAGCACTTCGGCGCCCATGTCCGCCAGCAACAAAGAGGCGAACGGCCCCGGCAGCAGTGTCGAGAAATCCAGAACCTTGAGTGATGCCAGTGGACCGAGCATGAATGTTCCCCGTTTGCGAAGGCTTGTATGCAATGGCTTGAGCCTAGGCAGGCAATCGCATTGCGGCAATCACTTGATGTGTCAGCAACTGTGACCGTTACGCTCAAATCGCAGGCATGAAAAAACCCGCCGAAGCGGGTTTTTCAGTACAGCTCAGATTAAGTGCATCTGAGATTACTTGACGTTGCTTGGGGTTGGGCCTTCAGCCACGCCCAGGTCGTCTTCAACGCGCTCGTCGGAGATACCACGACCGCCCGAGGCCAGCTCGGTGTTCAGGGTGTCGACGTCGAGTTCCTTGACCCACTTGGCCACAACCAGCGTGGCCACGGCGTTACCGACCAGGTTGGTCAGCGCGCGGGCCTCGGACATGAAGCGGTCGATGCCGAGGATCAGCGCCAGACCGGCAACCGGCAAGTGGCCTACTGCCGACAGGGTGGCGGCGAGGACGATGAAGCCCGAACCGGTCACGCCAGCCGCGCCTTTGGAGGACAGCAGCAACACCACCAACAGGGTGATCTGGTGCGTGATGTCCATGTGCGTGTCAGTTGCCTGGGCAATGAACACCGCAGCCATGGTCAGGTAGATCGCGGTGCCGTCGAGGTTGAACGAGTAACCGGTCGGGATGACCAGGCCAACCACGGATTTCTGTGCGCCCAGACGCTCCATTTTGATCAGCATGCGCGGCAGTACCGATTCCGAAGAAGAAGTACCCAACACGATCAGCAGTTCTTCACGGATGTAGCGAATCACTTTCAGCACGCTGAAGCCGTGAGCGCGAGCGATACCGCCCAGCACGATCAGGACAAACAGCAGGCAGGTGATGTAGAAGCACGCCATCAACTGACCCAGTTGCACCAGCGAGCCGACACCGTAGGCACCGATGGTGAACGCCATGGCACCGAAGGCACCGATCGGCGCGAGTTTCATGATCATGTTGATGATGTTGAACATCACGTGGGCGAAGCGATCGATCAGGTCCAGCAGCGGCCGACCGAACGAACCGAGGCGATGCAGGGCGAAACCGAAGATCACCGAGAACATCAGCACTTGCAGGATGTCACCGGTGGCGAACGCGCCGACGATGGTGTTCGGGATCACGTTGAGCAGGAAGCCAACGACGCTTTGATCAGCACCGGCCGCTACGTACTGCGCGACTTTGGAGGCATCCAGGGTGGTCACGTCGATGTGCATGCCGGCGCCCGGCTGCACGATGTTGACCACGACCAGACCCACCAGCAAAGCGATGGTCGAAACGATTTCGAAGTACAGCAGCGCATAGCCGCCGGTTTTGCCGACCGATTTCATGCTCTGCATGCCAGCGATACCGCTGACGACGGTGCAGAAGATAATCGGCGCGATGATCATTTTGATCAGCTTGATGAACCCGTCACCCAATGGCTTGAGGGCCACACCGGTCTGCGGATAGAAGTGACCGATCAGAATGCCGATGATGATGGCAACGATCACCTGGAAATACAGGGATTTGTACAGTGGCTGACGAGTCGTCATTGCAAAGTTCCTCAAGAGTGCCCGATGACAACATCCATCTGTTGCCCAAGACACTTCAATTGCGAACCCTCCTGCACTGGAGGGATTTGTTTTGTCGAGCTGCGCAGCGGCAGGCATCTACCGCTTGTATCGCAAAGCCCGTGCCACCTTCACGAGAATCCCGGCAAGCCTTTTGACATCAGGGGCTGCAGGTTTTTGCCGCGCTGCAACGCACCGCGCAATGTGGCGGATTCCCGCCTAACCACCTAACCTCGTCCTACAATATGGCGGATATCCGCCTTGTTCAGCGCCGAGCCGTGCGGCTACCATTCGCCGCTTAACGGACGGACCTGCCAGCCATGCGTGAACGCACTATCGCCAGTCATTTCGCCCGCGCCGCCCTTGGCGGCGCGCGCCGTCGTGGCTTGGATTATTCCGCGCTGTTGTTACAACTCGGGATCAGCCCCGAATTGCTCGACGAGCCGCGTGCGCGGATCGCGCCGGAACAATTCACTCGGTTGATCCAGAGCCTGTGGCTGGCGCTCGACGACGAATACCTGGGTTTCGGCCCGGCGCCGAGCAAACCCGGCAGTTTCGCGATGATGTGCCACGCGCTGATCCACTGTCGCAATCTGGATAAGGCGCTGCATCGCGGCTTATTGTTTTATAGCCTATTCCCCGAGGCCCCGCGCCTGACCCTGAGCCGCGAGGACGAAATGATTCGCCTGAGCCTCGACGATGCGCAACTGTGGGACCCGGATCATTTTCTGACGGAATGCCTGCTGGTGATCTGGCATCGCCTCGGCAGTTGGCTGATCGGCCAACGGATTCGGCTGGAGCAAGCGACGTTCAGCTATGCGCGGCCCGAGCACGGCGCGGAATACGATTTGCTGTTTCCTTGCGCGCGGGAGTTTTCCCGGCCGCAAAGCAGTCTGTTGTTCCACAGTCGCTACCTGGCAATGCCGTTGTTGCAGGACGAACGCACGCTCAAGCATTTTCTCGAACGCTCCCCCGCCGACCTGTTGTCGCGTCCGGATGACGGCGACAGTTTGAGCAGCCAGTTGCGCCGTTTGCTCAGCCGCGACAGTTCCCGTTGGCCGGACCTGGAAGCGGTGGCCGCGCAGTTGCACATCAGCCCGCAGACCTTGCGCCGGCATTTGCGTGAAGAGGGCAGCAGTTTTCAGGAATTGAAGGATCAGTTGCGCCGCGACATTGCGATTTATCACCTCGGGCGCGCCGACCTGTCGTTGCAACAGATTGCCGAACAACTGGGATTCTCCGAGCCTTCGGCGTTTCATCGGGCGTTCAAGAAATGGACCGGGCTGACACCGGGGGCTTATCGCGCGCAGGAGAATTGAATCTCAGCAGCAGATTCTCGAGTGTTTTCTCCGGCCTCATCGCGAGCAAGCTCGCTCCCACATTTGGTTCGCGGCGTTCACCCACAGTGTGTTCACCACAGTCCCCGGTGGGAGCGAGCTTGCTCGCGATGCCGTCCGCCGGCACACCTCAGATTCAGATCAAAGCGCCGGGAAATGAATCCGAAACGCCGCGCCACCCAGCGCCGAGTCACCCAAGGTCAATTTGGCGCTGTAGCTTTCGATGATGTCCTTGACCACCGCCAAACCAATCCCCTGCCCCGGGTGCTGGCGATCCAGCCGTTCGCCCCTTTGCAGAATCCGCGCGCGCTGGTCTGGCGGCACGCCCGGCCCGTCGTCCTCGACGCACAGCTCAATGCCGCCCTGGGTGTCGCGGACGCTGACGCGCACTTCGCTCAAACACAGCCGGTAGGCGTTTTCCAGCAGATTGCCGAGCATTTCCAGCAACGCGCCCTGCTCGATCGGCACGTAACAGTGCTCCGGCAAATCGAAAGCCACGCGCACGCGTTTGTCGCGATAGACCTTGTCCAGCGTGTCGCAGAGGCTTTGCAGCACCGGGCGCAGGCGCACCTGATGGCGCACCAGACCGCTTTTGCGCAGGCTGGCGCGCTGCAATTGATAGCCGATCTGCTGGCTCATGCGCTCAATCTGCGATTGCAGCACCCACGCCTGATCGCGGTCCTCGGGGCGCTGCGCCATGTCTTCGCTGACGCCTTGCAACACGGTCAGCGGGGTTTTCAAACTGTGCGCGAGGTCGTCGAGGGAATCGCGGTAACGGCTGCGTTGCTCGCGTTCGCTGTGCAGCAAGCGGTTCAGCGAGCCGGTCAGGCGCAGCAGTTCGCGCGGGTGTTGCTCGGTGAGGCTTTCGCGGTCGCCGCTTTCGATTTCATCGAGTTCCTGACTCAAGCGGCGCAGGGCTTTCAGACCCCAGGTCAGGCCAATCCACAGCAGCGCCAGCAACACCAGCAACGCTGCGCCGAAACCGAGGTAAAGGTTTTCGCGCAGGCCTTCGAGGGTGATTTCGTATTCGCGCACCGGTTGCAGCGCGACGATGCTGAACGCCGCGCTTTTGCCGCCGAGCAGTTTGACCTCGACGTCATAAACGAAAAATTCCTGGCCGTCGGTTTCCTTGATTCTGGCGAACTCGTTACCGCGTCCGTCGTAACGCGGTTTGTAGTTGATGTTCTCTTCGCGGGTGCCTTTCGAGCGCCAGACCAGCCGCCCTTCGCGGTCATAGATGTAGCCGAGCAATCGGCTGTCGGTGAGGTTGTAGCGCTCGTCCGGCAACTGCGCCGGCATCTGCAAGCGGTTGTCTTCGACGCGCGCGGCGGAAATCAGCGTGGTCACGTCCGAGGCCAGGCGTTGCTCGATCGAGTCCTGCAACGCGAGGCTGAACGCGCCTTGCATCGCCGGCAGCAACGCGAGCATGAACAACACCGCCAACAGCGTGGCGGCGAGCATCAGGCGAACGCGAAGCGAGCGAATCAAGTGCAGCGCTCGTTGAACAGGTAGCCGAGGCCGCGCACGGTATCGATCGGCTTGAACCCGGCCGGGCCTTCGAGTTTGCGCCGCAAGCGCCCGACCAGCACTTCGATGACATTCGGATCGCGCTCGTCGTCATCCGGGTAGAGCTGTTCCATCAGGCGATCCTTGGCCACCACTTGCTGGTGATGGCGCATCAGGTATTCGAGAATCCGGTACTCGTAGGCGGTCAGCGCCAGCGGCTGTTCATCGAGGGTCGCCTGCTTGCGATTGAGGTCGAGCAGCAGCGGCCCGGCGGTGATCGTCGACTGGGTGAAACCGCTGGAACGCCGCAGCAAGGCATTCAGCCGCGCGTCGAGTTCTTCGAACTGGAACGGCTTGACCACGTAGTCGTCGGCGCCGGCGGCGAGGCCTTCGACTTTGTCCTGCCAGTTGCCGCGCGCGGTGAGGATCAGGATCGGGAAGGTCTTGCCGCTCGAACGCAGTTGGCGGATCAGGTCGAGGCCACCCATGCCCGGCAGGCCGAGGTCGATCACCGCCAGGTCATGGTTGAATTGCTCGGTCTGGTACAGCGCCTCTTCGGCGTTGGCTACGGATTCGACCACGTGGCCGCTATCCGTCAGGCGAGTTTGCAGGTGATGGCGCAGCAGCGCTTCATCTTCGACGACCAGCAATTTCATAACGCTCTCCCGGGCAAAACAACATCTCCAGAGGCACGCGCAGATGCCTCAATGGTCAACATGGCAACGCCGGATCACCCTTTTTGGGTGACCCGGCGCAGGTCTGTCGCGAACTGCTTTTAGAAAGCGTAGTTGGCGGACAGGTAGGTCTGGGCGCTGCTGTTAAGTGCCAGCGAGCCTTGTTTGCTGCCACCGCGTTCGCTCATTTCGGTGCTGGCATTGCTGCGCAGGTAACGGTAACCCAGCTCGACCGAGGTGTTCTGCGAAACTTGCTGCAACACGCCGACCTGGCCGCCGAGGGCGTAACCGATGTCGCTGTCGCGGCTGAAGCCTGGGGACTCCTGGGTCAGCTTGGTGAAACCGGCCGTGGCGCCGCCAAACAATTTGGTGCTGCCGCCCACCGGGTAAAACAGATCGTAGCTGCCGAGCAGGTTTTCCTGGCGCAGTTTAATGCCATTGTGCGAGCCGGACACGTTGTCGTAAGTGGCGTAGTAGCGGCCTTGGTTGTTTTGCTTGCCCAGACGCACACCCCAGGTGGTGTCTTTGCCGATGGCACCGTCGGCGTTCGGGTGGCCGAGGTTGTCGTTGAGGGCGTGGGATTTTTTCACCTTGTCGCTGGTTTGCCCCAGCGTCAGGCCGGCGAAGGTATCGTCGGTAGCGTGCGCCGCAGCACTGGCGCTCAACACGGTGAAAGCCAACAGCAGTTTTTTCAAAGAAGTCATAGGAGGTTTCCTTATGCACTATCGCTTTTTGGGTACGAGGCAAGGTTACTTACCCGCCCCTGAACTGCCCCTGAACGCTCTCTGAACCTGAGCTGAATCAAATCGACTAGGCTGATTTGACCACTTTCTTTTGAGGAGACCCGACCATGCGCCTGTTTCTCGCCCTCGCCCTACTGGCCGCCAGCACGCTGGCCAACGCTGCGATCAAGACTGAGGAAATCCCTTACCAGAGCAGCGACGGCACGCAAATGATCGGTTATTACGCCTACGACGACGCGATCAAAGGCCCGCGCCCCGGTGTGGTGGTGGTACATGAGTTCTGGGGCCTTAACGATTACGCCAAGCGCCGCGCCCGCGATCTCGCTGGTCTCGGTTACAGCGCGCTGGCCATCGACATGTACGGCGGCGGCAAGAACACCGAACATCCGAAGGACGCGATGGCGTTCATGCAAGAGGCGCTGAAGGACAGCGCGGTGGCGAGCGCACGCTTTCAGGCCGGGCTCGATCTGCTGAAGAAACAGCCGCAGACCGATCCGCAGAATCTCGCGGCAATCGGTTATTGCTTCGGCGGAGCGGTGGTGCTGAATGCGGCGCGTCAGGGCCTGCCGCTCAAAGGCGTGGTGAGTTTCCACGGCGCGCTGGCGACCAAGACGCCGGCGACCGCGGGCAGCGTGAAGGCGAAAATCCTCGTCGAGCATGGCGCGAAAGACAGCATGATTACCCCGGACAACGTCGCCGCGTTCAAGTCGGAAATGGACAAGGCTGGCGCCGATTATCAATTCGTCAGCCTTGCGGACGCCAAGCACGGGTTCAGCAACCCTGACGCCGACCGGCTCGGGCATGGCGAACATGGCGGGCCGGATATCGGCTACAACAAAGCGGCGGACGAGCGTTCGTGGGCGGACATGCAGGCGTTCTTCAAGAAAATCTTTGGCTGATCAGTGAACCCTGTGGCGAGGGGGCTTGCCCCCGTTCGGCTGCGAAGCAGTCGCAAAACCGGCTGGGATGGAAGGATGCCGGGAGCCGCTTCGCGGCTCAACGGGGGCAAGCCCCCTCGCCACAAAAGCTGTTGCTACTACCCAGCCTGAGAGCAACCCGGCAAAATGCCCGCCATGAATTCAACCCCTGCCCTGCCCGCCTGCTGCACCCCGCTCGATGCCCATTGGCCGCTGCCATTGCGGCTGGCGGAAACGGTGTTGCTCAGCACGCACTTCGACCCTGCGCAACTGGCCGCCGATGATTTCCAGCGCAGCGTCATCGCGCCGCCGGCGAGCATTCAGCGTTCGGTAGCCAAGCGCCAAGCCGAGTTTCTTGCCGGACGGGTGTGCGCCCGCGCCGCGTTGCAACAGCTTGAAGGGTTGGATTGTGTGCCGGCCATCGGCGAGGACCGCGCGCCGGTCTGGCCGGCGCACATTGCAGGTTCGATCACCCACAGCACCGGTCGCGCCGCCGCGATTGTCGCGAACAAGGCGCACTGGCGCGGCTTGGGCATGGACCTGGAAAACCTACTGAACTTCGAACGCGCCGAGCGCCTGGCCGGGGAAATCCTCACACCGCCGGAGCTGCAGCGCATGGCCGCTGCTGGCAGTGAGCATCTGGCGCTGCTGGTGACCCTGACCTTTTCGGTGAAGGAAAGCCTGTTCAAAGCGCTGTACCCGATCGTCCAGCAGCGCTTCTATTTTGAACACGCTGAAGTGCTGGAATGGTCGGCGGACGGTCAGGTGCGCTTGCGCTTGCTCACGGATTTGTCCAGTGAGTGGAGGAATGGGGCTGAGCTGGATGCGCAGTTCGCGGTGAAAGATGGGCAGTTGTTGAGTCTGGTCAGTATCAAGGCTTGAGGCTCGCCCCTTGTAGCAGCTGGCGAAGCCTGCGTTCGACTGCGCAGCAGTCGCCAAACCAGACACCGCAGTGTTTCAGGTAAACCGCGTGCGCAGGATTTACGACTGCTTCGCAGCCGAACGCAGGCTTCGCCAGCTGCTACAGGTGCTCGTCAAGCCTCAACGCTTCTCCTGATTCCTCGGCCAGCTCAAACTGAAACACGCGCCGCCGAGGCTTTTGCTTTTACCGATCAGCGCCCGGCCGCCATGCCAATGGACGATGCGCCGGACAATCGACAAGCCCAAACCATGCCCACCGGACGCGCGAGTGCGACTGTCGTCGAGACGCAGGAACGGCGTGAAGATTTTCTCCCACGCCGCTTCCGGCACGCCCGGCCCGTCGTCCTCGACATCGACCCGACAGCGCAATTGCCCGACCTGATAACTCACCGTGACCCGCGATTGCGCGTGGCGCATGGCGTTGCCGACCAGATTTTGCAGCGCGCGGTGCAGATAACGCGGTTCGGCTTCAACCCAGGCGTCGTCGCAATCAGCGGCGGACAGACACAAACCGCGCTGCACCGTGACCTCCGCGCGCAACGGCGCCAGTTCCTCGATGACTTGATTGACCAGCGCATCGAGATCGACTCGCTGGAAATTCAGCGCCGGCGAACCCTGCTCCAGGCGCGCGTACGTCAGCATCTCGTCGACCAGTTTGTCGAGGTCTTCGATGTCATGGTCCATGCCTTCGCGGTACTTCTCCAACGCTTGCGGCGTGGTCGCCGAGCCGATCATCTCCAGGCCAAAACGCAGGCGCGCGACCGGCGTGCGCAGTTCGTGGGAAACCGCGCGCACCAGTTCGCGCTGAATCGCCAATAACTGCTGCAAGTGCTCGGCCATGCCATTGAACGCCGCCGCCAGCCGCCCCACCGAATCCGCGCCGCGCGCCGGCACGCGGGTTTCCAGGCTGCCCTTGGCGATGCGCGTGGCGGCTGCTTCGAGGCCGCGCAAACGCCGCTCCAGTTGCCGCACCAGCAAATAAACGATCAACCCGATCAAGCTCAGCCCCAGCGCCGCAATCAACACCAGCCATTCCGGCGGATACGGATTCATCTGAAACAACGGACCGATTTCCAGCACCCACGGCGTGCCGACCATGCCGGCAAACACCCGGATCGAATCGCCGCCCTTGCCCAGCGCCATCACCGTATCGCCTTCAGACACGCGCCGGCTCTGGTCTTCGTCCATGTCAGCCTGTTCGACTTTGACCAGCCGCAGGTCGAAACCAAAACCCTTGTCTTCCTTCAATTGCGCCAGGCGCCGCGGTTGCTCGGCGACCGGGTAGCGCACCAGTTCGTCGGCCAACAGATAAATCGTCGCGCGGGCCAGTTGCTCGCTGATCTGCTGCACTTCGCCGGTCAGCACCAGTTGCTCCTTGTCGCTGACCAGACGGTAGACCTTCGCCGCGTGCGGGCCAGTCTGTTCGACCAGCGCCTGCCCGCGCAGCACACGGGTGCGCTGGGTCAGGTCGAGGTCGGTCTGGGCGAAGGTTTGCAGCGCCAGCGGAATGCCCAGCAAGCGTTCCCACACCAGCAACGCGCGGTGGCGCTCGGTCGGGTTCATCGGTTGCAGGTTGTCGGCCATCAGCGAGAACGTGCCGTGGGCCAGGCGCTCGCGATATTGCTCGCTGCGCACCTGATTAAGCAGGTGCAGCGCCAGCACGCCGAGCACCGCCACGAGGATCAGCGCTGCGCACATGCCGCCGTAGATGCGCAGGAAAATCGAGTTCACAGCGGCAGGTCTGCGCAGGCTTCCGGCACGAACAGGTAACCTTTGCTGCGCACGGTTTTGATCAGGCGTGGATGGTCCGGGTCGTCGCCGATTTTTGGACGGATGCGCGAGATGCGCACGTCGATGGAGCGGTCCTGGCCGTCGTAACCGATGCCGCGCAGGGCGGTGAAGATTTCTTCGCGAGAGAGGATGCGCCCGGCGTTGGCCACCAGCAGCCACAGCAGGTCGAATTCGGCGCTGGTCAGTTCGATGCCGTTGTCGTTGAGCCAGGCTTCTCGCAACGCGTTGTCGACGATCAGCGGCCCGAACTGCAAGCGGCGGAGTTTTTCCGGGGCGACTTCCGGCGCTTCGCTGCGGCGCAACAAGGCCTGGATGCGCGCCAGCAGCAAGCGCGGGCGCACCGGTTTGCACACGTAGTCGTCGGCGCCGAGGTCGAGGCCGAGAATCTGATCGGTGTCGTCGGTGCGCGCGGTGAGCATCAGGATCGGCCCATCGAACTTGTCGCGAACCTTGCGGCAAATGCTCAGGCCATCTTCACCGGGCAACATCAAGTCGAGGATCACCAGATCCGGTTGTTCCTTGATGATCCGCGCGGCCGCCAGCGCACCGTTGCCCTCGATCGACACGCGCAGGCCGTTGGCTTCGAGGTAATCGCGGGTCAGCTCGGCCAGTCGCTGGTCGTCTTCGACAATCAATACCTGCCAGGCTTCTTGCTCCACGGGTGACCTCTGCTTGCCAACAACACTTATAAGGAAGGATCCGCCCGTTTTTTTGTAATGATTGGGGAGGATAAGAATGCGTGTGCACTGGCCGATTGTATAAACGTCGCCCGGCGAGAAAACAAGTCGGCAAATGCGTTCGGACAAGCCGCTTTTTTGTGGTAGGGTTCGCGCCCTTAAAAATCCGAACGACTGTTTTCAATGATTGAAAAACAGTGAAAATCCGCGCGATGCAGCAGCGTCGCGGCCTACACGCCTGTTCCACCTTTCCCACACAATTTACCCACAGGTTTATCCACAAGCAGTACGTTGCAACACTCTACAAAACGCACTATCTTGTAGCCCGACGCAAAACCAAACCCTACATGTAGGGTTTTCGGCAAAAAGCCCACCATATTTCAGACCAGAAACTCAAGTGCTTTATTGCCTGTTTACGGTTGAACCAAGCGTGTTTTTCAAAGCCCAAACCGCACTTGCGGATGGCACCGTTTTTTAAGGCCCAAACGGTCGGAACGGTACGGGTGTTGCAGTCATTTCTGCACCCCTGAAAGGAATCCGGTGTCGAGCCCAGCTCGCTGCCAAAAACTTCGGCAAGGATGCGGCGTCATTAGCCTTTTTCCTACTGTCCCGAAGTGGATATGCCCGACGCCCGTCGGTTGTAGTGCTTCAGGACAGAACGGTGAGCACCATGACGGTGCTCAAACAAACATAGAGAATGCGGAGACAACCCCCCATGCAAACCGACACAACTCGCGAGAACCCGCAGGGCACCTTGCCGCAGGCCGCTGATTCGACTTCGGATCTGTCCGCCACCGCGCCTGGTCAATTGCGCGTGATCAAGCGTAACGGCACTGTCGTCCCTTATACCGATGACAAAATCACCGTCGCTATCACCAAAGCGTTTCTCGCAGTTGAGGGCGGCACCGCTGCCGCCTCGTCGCGAATCCATGACACCGTTGCCCGCCTGACCGAACAAGTCACCGCAACCTTCAAGCGTCGCATGCCTTCGGGCGGCACCATCCACATCGAAGAAATCCAGGACCAGGTTGAATTGGCCCTGATGCGTGCCGGCGAGCAGAAAGTGGCGCGCGACTACGTGATCTACCGCGACGGTCGTTCGAAAGAACGCGCTGCCCACGCGCCGGTCGAGGAAGCGGTCAACGCTCACCCATCGATCCGCATCACCCGCGCCGACGGCACTTTTGCCCCGCTGGACATGGGTCGCTTGAACACCATCGTCACTGAAGCGTGCGAAGGCCTGGAAGAAGTCGACGGCGACCTGATCCAGCGCGAAACCCTGAAAAACCTGTACGACGGCGTGGCCCTGACCGACGTCAACACCGCACTGGTGATGACCGCCCGTACGCTGGTCGAGCGTGAGCCGAACTACTCGTTCGTGACCGCCCGCCTGCTGATGGACACCCTGCGTGCCGAAGGCCTGAGCTTCCTCGAAGTTGCCGAAAGCGCGACCCACCACGAGATGGTCGACCTGTACGCCAAAGCGCTGCCGGCCTACATCGCCAAGGGTATCGAATTCGAATTGCTCAACCCGATCCTGGCCACGTTTGACCTGGAAAAACTCGGCAAGGCCATCAACCACGAGCGCGATCAGCAGTTCACCTACCTGGGCCTGCAAACCCTGTACGACCGTTACTTCATCCACAAGGACGGTATCCGCTTCGAACTGCCGCAGATCTTCTTCATGCGCGTGGCCATGGGCCTGGCGATTGAAGAGAAGCAGAAAGAAGACCGTGCAATCGAGTTCTACAACCTGCTGTCGTCCTTCGACTACATGTCCTCGACGCCAACCCTGTTCAACGCCGGCACCCTGCGTCCACAGCTTTCCAGCTGCTACCTGACCACCGTGCCGGATGACCTGTCGGGTATTTACCACGCGATCCACGACAACGCCATGTTGTCGAAATTTGCGGGCGGCCTGGGCAACGACTGGACGCCGGTTCGTGCGCTCGGTTCGTACATCAAGGGCACCAACGGCAAATCCCAGGGCGTTGTACCGTTCCTGAAAGTGGTCAACGACACCGCCGTAGCGGTCAACCAGGGCGGCAAGCGCAAAGGCGCGGTCTGTGCCTACCTGGAAACCTGGCACATGGACATCGAAGAGTTCATCGAGCTGCGCAAGAACACCGGTGATGATCGTCGTCGTACCCACGACATGAACACTGCCAACTGGATCCCTGACCTGTTCATGAAGCGCGTCTTCGATGACGGCCAGTGGACTCTGTTCTCGCCATCCGAAGTGCCGGACCTGCACGACCTGACCGGCAAGGCGTTCGAAGAGCGTTACGAGTACTACGAAGCGCTGTCGCAATACCCGGGCAAGATCAAGCTGTTCAAGACCATCCAGGCCAAAGACCTGTGGCGCAAAATGCTCTCCATGCTGTTTGAAACCGGCCACCCTTGGCTGACTTTCAAAGACCCGTGCAACCTGCGCAGCCCGCAGCAGCACGTTGGTGTGGTTCATAGCTCGAACCTGTGCACCGAAATCACCTTGAACACCAACAAGGACGAAATCGCCGTTTGCAACTTGGGCTCGATCAACCTGCCGAACCACATCACCAACGGCAAGCTGGACACCGCCAAGCTGGAACGTACCGTGAACACCGCTGTGCGCATGCTCGATAACGTTATCGACATCAACTACTACTCGGTGCCACAAGCGAAGAACTCCAACTTCAAGCACCGTCCGGTCGGCCTCGGCATCATGGGCTTCCAGGATGCGCTGTACCTGCAGCACATTCCTTACGGTTCCGACGCTGCCGTCGAGTTCGCCGACAAGTCCATGGAAGCGGTCAGCTACTACGCGATCCAGGCTTCCTGCGACCTGGCTGACGAGCGCGGCGCTTACGAGACGTTCCAGGGTTCGCTGTGGTCCAAAGGCATCCTGCCGCTGGATTCGCAACAGATCCTGATCGAGCAACGTGGCCAGAAGTACATCGATGTTGACCTGAACGAATCTCTGGACTGGGCACCGGTTCGTGCCCGTGTACAGAAAGGCATTCGTAACTCCAACATCATGGCCATCGCGCCGACCGCGACCATCGCCAACATCACTGGCGTTTCGCAGTCGATCGAACCGACTTACCAGAACCTTTATGTGAAATCGAACCTGTCGGGCGAATTCACCGTGATCAACCCGTACCTGGTTCGCGACCTCAAGGCTCGCGGTCTGTGGGACTCGGTCATGATCAACGACCTGAAGTACTACGACGGTTCGGTGCAGCAGATCGAGCGCATCCCGCAAGAACTCAAAGAGCTCTACGCGACTGCTTTCGAAGTGGACACCAAGTGGATCGTTGACGCGGCCAGCCGTCGTCAGAAGTGGATCGACCAGGCGCAGTCGCTGAACCTGTACATCGCCGGCGCTTCGGGCAAGAAGCTCGACGTGACCTACCGCATGGCTTGGTACCGTGGTCTGAAAACCACTTACTACCTCCGTGCCCTGGCCGCGACCAGCACCGAGAAGTCGACCATCAACACCGGCAAGCTGAACGCGGTTTCCAGCGGCGGCAACCACGGTGACGATTCGGTATTGGCTGCGCCTGCCGGCCCGGCTCCAGTGCCGAAGGCTTGCGCCATCGACGAGCCGGATTGCGAAGCTTGCCAATAAGCCGAGCGGTACGTTGAATCGATAAGCGCTGCGAGGCGCTTGTCTGAAACCCCCGATCTGCCTCCGGCGGACCGGGGGTTTTCTTTTGCCCCAAGGAAAGGGTTGGCTGAGCTGACGCCTTCGCGGGCAAGCCTCGCTACTACAGGTTTCCCATACCTCGGCGCAATCATTGCCACCTGCAGGAGCGAGGCTTGCCCGCGAAGGCGCCCTCCCCGCCGACACAAATCCATCTGCCGCCGACCAAACCCCGGCCACAAAAAAGCCCCTCTTCCGAGGGGCTCCTTGTGCAGCGCTACAACCGAACCCGCATCAAGCCATCTGAATGATGGTCTGCATGATGGTGCTCTGGGTGGAGATGGTCTTGGCGTTCGCCTGGTAGTTGCTCTGACCCTTGATCAAATCAACCAGTTCGTTGGTCAGGTTGACGTTGGACTCTTCCAGCGCGTTGGACTGGATCGAACCCAGGGTGCCGGTTTCCGGCGAATCGTAGCCCGGGATGCCCGACTTGTAGGTTTCTTTCCAGCTAGTGCCACCCACCGGTTGCAAGCCCTGCTCGTTGGTGAAGCTGGCGAGCGCGATCTGCCCGATCGGCTTGGTCTGGTTGTTGCTGAAGTTGGCCAACAACACACCGCTGCCGTCGATGGTCAGGTTGGTGATCTGGCCAGTCGCATAACCGTTCTGCGTTGGAATCGAACGCGCGGTGTCAGCGTTGTACTGCGTGGTGTCGGCCATGGAAATGCTCATGCCGGCCGGATCGGCAGAAGCACCGTTCGGCGCCCAGACACCATTGGTCACGGTGCCTGGAACCCAACCGGTGACTTTCAGATCAGGGCTGACGATTGGCGTCGGCGTGGCCGGCGTGGTCACCGAGACCAGTTTGCCCGAGCTGTTGAACGACATGGTCGAAGCAACCGGCGGGGTCGCTGCGTCGGTCGGATCGCTGCCATTGGGGTTACGGCCATCGATCAGGGTGTAGGTTTTCCAGGTATTCGCGCCGGTCTTGACCATGTACTGGTCCATGTCGTGCTTGTTGCCCTGGGTATCGTAGACCGGCGTGGTGAACTGCTTGGTGAAGGATGCCGATTTGCTCGGGTCGAACGGGTTGGCAACCTGATCGATATCCGTTGCAGTGGAGTTCAGGTTGATCGTCGAAGCAATGCTGGTGGTGGTTTTCGGCGCCAGGTTCGAGGTGTCGATGCGCAGGTCACTCAGAACGCCGTTGGCGATCTTGCCGTTGGCATCGACGCCGTAGCCCTGCAGTTTTGCAGTGCCGTCGGAGTTGGTGACAAAACCTTCCTTGTCGACTTTGAACGTACCGGCACGGGTGTAGGACAACGAGCCATTGTTGCTCAGGGTAAAGAAACCCGAACCGTTGATGCCCATGTCCAGCACGTTGCCGGTGTTGCTGATGTCGCCCTGGGTGAACTGCTGGGAAACGTTGGCCAGGCGCACACCGTTACCGATGGTTTTGCTGCCCGAACCCAGCTTGGTCGCCGAGTACACGTCTTCGAATTCTGCACGGGACGATTTGAAACCGGTGGTCGCGACGTTGGCGATGTTGTTGCCGGTCACGTCCAGTTGTTTGTTGGCTGCATAGAGACCGCTAAGGCCGATATTGAAAGACATATTCCACTCCTTTGTGCCGGGTTAGTCGGCTCTATATACCAATGGTTTGAACTTTGGACAGGGCGACCGGGCCCAGGCCTGCGAGGTTGAGCATCAGCTCGCCGCCGGTCTGGCTGAGGGTCACGCTGTTGACCGTGGCCGGCAGATACACCGCCAGGTCCGTGGCCTTGCCGTCGATTGGCGCACTGGCCTTGACGTTGTAGGTGCCGACCGGCACCACGGCGCCGCTCGAATCCTTGCCATCCCACGTGAAGCTGGCACTGCCGGCCGCGCGTGCGCCAAGGTCGATGGTGCGGATCGCTTTGCCATCCTTGTCGGTAATGGTCACGGTGCCGCCGGCGATCGACGTCGACAGGTTGACCGAGCCGGTCACCGGTTTGGTCGGATCATCGACCTGCACCGAACCGGTCTGCACGATCACCGAACGGCCGACCAGCGACGACGCCTGCAACGCTTGCGAAGAGCTGTAGTTGCCGGCAATCGACGTCACCGTGTCGTTCAACGCGGTGATGCCTTCCAGGCTGCTGAACTGCGCCAACTGCGCGACGAACGCGCTGTTGTCTTGCGGGTCCAGCGGGTTCTGGTTTTTCAGTTGGGTAACCAGCAGTTGCAGGAAGGCATCTTTGCCCAGCTTTTGGCTGCCAGTGGCGCTGTTGGTCGCGGAGGCAATGCCGTCACCCGTGGAGCTGCTCGACTTGACTGACGAGTTCGCCAGAATGTCGTTCATGCTCAGGCCAGCGGTGGAATCGGTAACACTCATCTGAGTCGCCCCTTGTTACTGACCGAGGGTCAGCACCTTCTGCATCATGGTTTTGGCGGTGTTCATCATCTCGGCGTTGGTCTGGAACGAACGGCTCGCGGAAATCATGTCGGCCATTTCTTCAACGACGTTGACGTTCGGGTAGTAGACGTAACCTTTGGCGTCGGCCGCCGGATGGCCCGGCTCGTAACGCGCTTCGAGCTCGGCCTGGTCCTCGACCACGCCCAGCACTTGCACGCCTTGACCGGCAGCGTCCTGGTTCTGGAACAGCGAATCGCTGCCGCCGGCCTGGCCGCCCTGGAACATGGTGGCGAATACCGGGTGGCGCGCGCGATAGGTCTGGTCGATGCTCGACGAGACGGTTTCGGCGTTGGCGATGTTCGACGCGACGGTGTTCAGACGCGTGGTCTGGGCACTCATGCCGCTACCGGCAATGTTGAAAACACTGGCTAGGGACATGACTTACTCTCCGCGCAGGGCTGCAACCAGCCCTTTGAATTTGCTGTTGAGCAGGGTGAAGCTGGCCTGGAAGTTGACCGCGTTTTCCGCGTAGCTCGACTGTTCCAGTTGCGCGTCCACAGTGTTCTGGTCGAGCGACGGCTGCATCGGCGTGCGATACAGCAGCGACTCGTCGCCATTGCTCAGGCCTTCGGCTTCGATATGACGGTTGTTGGTCATGTTCAAGGCGAATGCGCCGTTCTTGGTTTTCTCGCTCTGCGCGGCAAGCACGGCGGAGAAGTCCAGATCCCGAGCCTTGTAGTTCGGGGTGTCGGCGTTGGCGATGTTGTTGGCCAGGACTTCTGCACGCTGGGCGCGGAAGCCCAGGGCTTTCTCGTGGATACCGAGCGCGTTATCGAAGCTGATGCTCATGGCGGGAACCTTCGGGTGACCGGATTTTTCGTTAACTGGACCATAGCAAGCAGCGTGCCAATTCAAAAAACCCCGTAAACCGGGGGTTTGCGGGCAGCGGCAACGCGGCAATGCCAGAAAAGCGGCAACCGGTTTCCGCTGGCTGCCGCTTTTCTGCCGCTTTGCCACGGACAACATCAATCACCTGTAGTGATGCAAAAGCAGCGCGCATAAAAAAGGAGTCCCTGAGGACTCCCTTTTTAAGCGCGCTGCTTTTTGCATCACTTCGCCTGGTAAATAATCCCCGGGCTGCACTGGACCATCTGGTAATGATCGGGCAAACCGTTCAGCGCTTCCGATGCGCCAAGGAACAGGTAACCGCCCGGCTTCAGCGTGCTGTGGATGCGCAACAGAATGTCTTTCTTCACCTCGGCGGAGAAGTAGATCAACACGTTGCGGCAGA
Organism: Pseudomonas sp. 43NM1; assembly: GCF_002836905.1. Taxonomy (NCBI): domain Bacteria; kingdom Pseudomonadati; phylum Pseudomonadota; class Gammaproteobacteria; order Pseudomonadales; family Pseudomonadaceae; genus Pseudomonas; species Pseudomonas sp. 43NM1. The sequence goes on from NZ_MKGS01000003.1 coordinate 89,216, forward strand.
ACACGATGTCGAACTTGCCCAGCGCCGCGTAGCTGTCGAGCAGGTTGAACGAACGAAACTCGACGCGACTCTTGATCGGTGCCTTGATCGCCCAGCGGCCCGGCCCTTTCGGGTCGAAGTAACGCTGCAGGCGCTCGGGCGACAAACCGCGACCGATCGCCAGGCTGTCGTATTCGCCGGTCTTGCAGTTGGTCAGCATGGTGCCGGACAGGTCAGTGGCAACAATCTGCACGCCCATCTTCAACTGGCCCATGTTGACGCGCTCGAACTCGTCGATCGACATCGACAGCGAATACGGTTCCTGACCCGACGAGCACGCCGCCGACCAGATCCGCAGACGCTGGCCGGGAGCAGCCTTGATCGCCGCAGGCAACACCTTGTTCTTCAAGACTTCAAACGGATAGGTGTCACGAAACCACAGGGTTTCGTTGGTGGTCATGGCATCCACCACCATTTCGCGCAAACCACTGCGCGGCTGGGTCTGGATGCGCTGCACCAACTCACCCAGGGACTTGATGCCCTGCTGTTCCATCAGTTTGTTGAGACGGCTCGACACCAGGTATTGCTTGTTTTCACCAAGCAAAATGCCACAGGCTTTTTCCAGGAATACCCGGAACTGTTCGAAATCCAAATTACCCGTAGACAAAGATACCGCCTCTTAAATCGTGTGAACCGCCAGGGGCAAAAGGCCCCTAGCTGATGTCTGCTGCTTTGATCCGGTCGACTACCCGGGATGCCAGGTCATCAGGGCGGAATTTGGCCAGGAAGTCATCGGCACCGACTTTCTTGACCATCGCCTGATTGAACACACCCGACAACGAAGTATGCAGGATGATATGGAGCTTTTGCATGCGCGGGTCGCTGCGGATTTCGGCCGTCAGGGTGTACCCGTCCATCTCCGGCATCTCGATGTCGGAAATCATCATCAAGAATTCTTCTTCCGGTTTCTTGCCCTCGTCGACCAGTTTGCGCAGGTAATCCAGCGCTTGCCGACCGTCGTTCAGCGCCACCACTTCGACGCCGACCGTTTGCAGGCAACGCGAGACCTGCTTGCGCGCCACCGACGAGTCATCAACGGTCAACACGCGCAAGGACAACGCCTTGTGCTGGGTTTCGACATCGACCACACCGGCTGAAATCGCTTCCGGGGTCGGCGCGACTTCGGCGAGGATCTTCTCGACGTCGATGATTTCGACTAACTGATTGTCGACCCGAGTCACAGCCGTCAGGTAATGATCGCGTCCAGTGCCCTTGGGTGGCGGATGAATCTCCTCCCAGTTCATGTTGACGATGCGCTCTACCGACCGAACCAGGAAACCCTGAGTCTTGGTGTTGTACTCCGTGATGATCACGAAAGGACTGTTCTTGTCTTTCAACGCTCCGGAACCGGTGGCCATCGCCAGATCCAGGATCGGGATGGTCGCCCCGCGAATATTTGCCACACCGCACACGACGGGACTGGACTTGGGCATCACGGTCAGCTTGGGGCATTGCAGCACCTCACGAACCTTGAATACGTTGATCCCATAAAGCTGTTTGCCGTCGAGACGGAACAACAACAGCTCCAGGCGATTCTGCCCTACCAGTTGCGTGCGCTGGTTTACCGAATCCATTACACCAGCCATGCCCAGACTCCCCACACCAACCAACGCTAAGTTGTGTTGCGACGCACATTCATCACTAAACGGCACGGCGCTTGCTTTTTAACCCGTATGAACGAACAAACGACATTTTTCCGACGCCTGACATCAAACTACCGCAAATTGCTTTGCGTGATGTCGGCCGTTTGCCTTTTGCCCCTTGGCAGCCCTGCCGTTGCTGACGCGGTTACCTTGCCTGATATGCTTATCGGCGTGACTCAGGGGTTTCTTGAGTTCACTGTTGAAGACTATTTGGCGACCAGTCAAACCGAGGGCCGCTACGAGATCGAAGTCAAACAGCTCGATCCGCGTATGCGCATGCCCATGTGCGACAAGGAATTGACAGCCACGCTGGAGAGTCCGGCAACGCCGATTGGCCGGGTCACGGTCAAGCTGCGGTGCGAGGGCAATTCACCGTGGACGGTGTTCGTACCCGCTCAAGTACGCCTGTTTCGGGAAGTCGTCACCACCACTCGGCCTCTCAAGCGTAGCGGCATTATCGAACCTGGCGATGTTGCTTTGCGTGAGCGCGACATCAGCCTGATCAATCAGGGTTACTTCACCTCGGTTGACCAAGCGATTGGGCAGAAACTTACCCGACCAACGGTAGCCGACCAGGTCATGACCCTGGTTCACCTCGAACAGGCAGAAGTGGTGCGCAAGGGCGATCAGGTGGTGATCACCGCCCGCAGCGGTACGCTCAGCGTGCGCATGCCCGGCGAAGCGCTGTCCAATGGCGGCATGTCCCAACAAATACGGGTAAAAAATCTTAATTCGATGCGCGTGATCAAGGCGCAAGTTACCGCGCCGGGTCAGGTGGAAGTGTCCATGTGACGTCAGGGATGTCGTGAACCTATGGCGCGCCGCTTGGCGCATGCCTAAACTGTGCCCATGCAACTCAAGTGGTGGCGCGTTGCAGCTCATTGTTTAAATGGGCCTAAAGTTTTCGCAGGGAGTGCCGAAAACATGGCAAGCGTCCAAATACCCAGAGGTTTTTTGTCATGGTCATTGATTTCAGCCGTTTAAATAACGCCTCGTCACTTTCGGGCAGTACTCGTACCAACGTTGCCAAGGAAACCGCCGACGCCGGCAAATCCGCAGCGCTGAATACCCCGGCCGAACAGGCCAGTACCGTCAAAAGCGGGGAATCGGTACACCTCAGCAATGAGGCTCAACAGTTGCAGAAGGTCACTGACAAGCTGCGCGATCAACCTGCTGTCGACAACGCCCGTGTGGCCGAGTTGAAAGCAGCAATCGCCGATGGCAGCTATAAAGTCGACAGCAGCCGTGTAGCCAGCAAACTGCTCAACTTCGAAGCCCAGCGCTAGGCCTTCGCCTGCGCCGGCTTTTGGACGCTTAAAACCCAAGGCCAGCCATGCACGACACTAATTTATTGCAATTGATCACCGATGACTTTGCTCCAGCTCAACGTTTGCTGGAGTTGTTGCAAACCGAGTCCCTCGCTTTGCACGGTCGCGACATGCCACTGCTCGAAGAAATTCTGGCGCAGAAACAGGCACTGATCATTCTGCTCGAACAGCATGGCCGCAAGCGCAGCGAAATCCTCGTCAGCCTCAACCTGCCCATGACCCGCGAGGGTCTTGAGCAACTCGCCAGCCATTCGAGCATTGGCGACCAGTTGCTGGCGCAGAGCGATGTGCTGACTGATCTGCTGGCTCAATGCCAGGCGGCCAACGTCAAAAATGGCCAGTCGATCCTGATGCAGCAGGCCGCCACCGCCAATCAATTGAAGATTCTCACCGGCGGCGAACCTCCAGCGCTGTATGACGCCCGCGGCTCCACCGCCAAGCTGGCGAAGCCCCGCCCGCTCAGCCAGGCGTGAGCGCGCAAATCAGCACGCCCTATCAAGACACGAAACATGCTGGCAGAATGCTAGCCAATGCTGCTAGTAGTCATATTTTGTCTGGAGATTGATGAACCGTGTTCAATGCCTCAAGCGCGGATGATGCTCCGCAGCCACCCAAGGTGCTCACCACTCCCCTGGAAATCTCCGGCAACCTGCGCCAGCTGCAAGACAGCCATGATCCGCTGATCATCACGTTCCACGAACGTAGCCAGCGTTTCCAGAGCTATCTGGTGGACATCGATCGTGACAGCAACACAATGGCCCTGGACGAAATGATCCCGCGCGACGGTGAACGTTTCCTGTTGGCCGGCGAACCCTATCGCGTCGAAGGCTTCCACGACGGTGTGCGCATCGCCTGGGACAGCAACGGCCCGCTGACTATCAGCGAAACCGATGGCGCACGCTGCTACCGTGGCGCATTGCCGACCGAAGTGGTTTATCACCAGCGCCGCAACGCCTTCCGCGCCGCATTGAAACTCGCACAACTGGTCAGCGTTGAGTTGGGCGGCGACAAACTCAAGTCGCCCATCAGCGGCAAGCTGCTGGACATCTCCGCGACCGGCTGCAAGTTGCGCTTCGAGGGCGATATCACCTCCAGCCTGCAACTGGGCCAGGTCTACGACCGTTTCATCGCCGCCCTGCCCTTCGGCAGCATGACCGCCCCGGTTGAATTGCGTTACCTGCATTTCGAAGAAAGAATCTCCACCACCTTCGCCGGGGTGCGCTTTCACAATATGAGCGGGCTGGTGCAACGGCAGGTCGAACGCTTCGTCTATCAGCTGCAACGCGAAGCGCGGCGCTTTGATAAAGACGATATGTAGCAGTATCCCGCGCCTATAAAAACGGGCAGTCCCTTGCGGTGACTGCCCGTTTTTTTATGCGCCTATTTCAAGGCCTGGCTTCGGTGAAGCTTTGTTCGCGTCCGGCGTCCGGGTCTTCCGGCTCGTCGGTAGCGGGGTCGGATTCTGGCTGCTGTTCCGGCTCAGGCTCTGGTTCAGGCTCGACCGGGTTATGCATCTGCTCATGCACCACTTGCTCGTCGACACGTGGATCGAGCGCCGCGACCAGCGGCGAGCTCGACATGCTGTCTGGCATGGCGACGTGATGCAGCGGCGCATCGTCGACCACGTGCAGATTGGTGACCGCTTTCGGACGAATTCGCCACACCAGCACCAACGCGAAGAAGCTGAAAAAGGCATACAGCATGTGACTGCCGAACAGCTTCATCAGCACGCCAGCGGCCAACGGCCCGATGCTCGCGCCCACGCCGTAAGTCACCAGCAACATCGCCGTCAGCGACACTCGGCGATCACCCTCGACGTGGTCATTGGAGAACGCCACGGCCAGCGGATACAAACAGAACTGCACCAGCGAACAGAGGAACCCGGCGATGAACAGCACTTCAAGCGGCACGTCAGTCATGATCGCCAGCGGCAACGCCGCCAATGCCAGACAAAACGCAAAACAGCGAATCAGCAGCGCCCGGTCGTAACGATCGGATAACCAGCCCAACGGCCACTGCACCACCAGACCGGCAAAAATGCAGCTACCCATGAACAGACCGACCTGCTCCGTCGACAGCCCTTGTTGCGAGGCATACAGCGGCGCGAGACCGTAGAACGAACCGACGATCAAACCGGCGCCGAGCACTGTGCTCAATGACTGCGGCACACGTTTGATAAAGAAGCGCGGCTCCATCGGCGCCGGGTGCAGCGCCGCCGGGTGAATGCGTCGGGTCAGGGCCACCGGCACCAGACACAAGGCGAAACACAGCGCGACCAGCATCAGCAGTTCCAAGCCCAACCCCGGATGCAGAACCAGGATCAGTTGCCCCAACACCAGACCCAGGTACGAAGCGATCATGTAACCGCTGAATACCAGACCGCGTTGCTTGGCCTCAGCCTGCTCGTTGAGCCAGCTCTCGATGACCATGTACTGGCACATCATGCCGAGACCGACGATCACCCGCAAAAACAGCCACGCCGGCAGCCAGTCAATCAAACCGTGGCCCAACACCGCGGCGCCGACGATCCCGGCGCACGCAGCATAGGCACGAATGTGCCCGACCCGGGCAATCAGCCGGTGACCAATCTTGCCGCCCAATACCAGGCCGAAATAGTTCGCCGCCATCAACGCACCTACCCACAAACTGTCGACGTTGTCAGCGGCCAGGCGCAAGGCCAGATAGGTGCTTAAAAGGCCCGAGCCGATCAACATCATCAGCGAGGCAAAATACAGCGCTCGAAAGGATTTCCAGATTTGGCGCATCGGCGTTCCGAGCGGCTCCTTGCAGTGGATCGGGCTATCGGAAAACGATAGCCCGAAGACGACGGATCGTCAGGCCTGGGCTGCTAAAACACGCCGTTCCCAGGGAGTAATTTCATCAAAGAAGCTGGTCAACTCCATGGTCTTCGAAGCGATGTAGCCTTCGATGAACTCCTTGCCAAACAGTTCCATCGCCAATTGACTACGCTTCAGACGCTCAAGAGCGGCATGCAAGGTACATGGCAACGAAAGATTATCCGGGACGACAAATTCGCCCTGAATCGCCGCGCTCGGTTCGAGCTCGTTTTCGATGCCGTGCAGCCCGGCAGCCAGGCTCGCGGCGATCGCCAGGTACGGATTGGCATCGGCGCCAGGCAGGCGATTTTCCACGCGCCGGGCCACTGGCGAACTCGCCGGAATGCGCAAACCGGCCGCACGGTTATCTTCGGACCAGCAGGCGTTGTTCGGCGAGGCGAACGGATGGCACAAGCGCTGGTACGAATTGACGTTGGGCGCGAACAGCGCGGTGAAGTCCGCCATGCCAGCCTGCTGCCCGCCGATGAAATGCCGGAACGTCGCGGTCGGTTGGCCATGCTGGTCGCTGAACACGTTACGGCCGCTGCCGATCTCGACGATGCTCTGGTGAATATGCATCGAACTGCCCGGCGTGTGCGCCAAAGGCTTGGCCATGCACACCACGGTCAAGCCGTGCTTGAGCGCGACTTCTTTCAACAGGTGCTTGAACAGGAATGTCTGGTCGGCCAGCAGCAACGGATCGCCATGAAGCAAATTGATCTCGAACTGACTGACGCCCATCTCGTGCATGAACGTGTCGCGCGGCAAGCCCAGCGCGGCCATGCATTCGTAGACTTCGCTGAAGAATGGGCGCAGGCCGTTGTTGGAGCTGACACTGAACGCCGAATGCCCTTCCTCACGACGACCGTCCAGGCCCAGCGGGGGCTGGAACGGTTGGGTCGGATCGGAATTGGGCGCGAACACGAAGAACTCAAGTTCAGTCGCCACTACCGGCGCCAAACCGCGCGCGGCGTAACGGGCGATGACCGCTTTGAGCTGACCGCGCGTCGACAGCGCCGAGCTCTCGCCGCTCAATTCGTCGGCGTCGCAGATGGCCAACGCGCGCGGCTGGCGGCTCCAGGGCAAGCGGTGAATCTGTGCGGAGTCCGGCACCAATGCGAGGTCACCATCATCGCTGCCGTAAAACCGCGCTGGCGGATATCCGCCCATGATGCATTGCAGCAGCACGCCCCGCGCCATCTGCAACCGGCGCCCTTCGAGGAAACCCTCGGCGGTCATTACTTTGCCCCGTGGTACGCCGTTCAAATCCGGAGTAACACATTCAATCTCATCAATGCCGGTCAATCGCTGAGCGAGTGAGCGCTGGCCATCGGTTGTCATGACGCAATCCTTGTTGTTGTGCGAGCCGCGAACGGCGACCCGAACAAAATAGGCTCCGCCCGTTCGGAATATCAAGCACCGGCGAACAAAAAGGCCTGCTGCATCGTTTCAGGGTAGATAAACACTGAAGACGCCGCCGCCAAGCGGCCCGCCGTTGCTGATGCGAGTAAAACCGCCGACGCCATTGCGCTGATGCAACGCAGCAATCCGTCCGGCGAAATACAAACCGAGGCCGGTGCTGCCGCTGCTGTGGTTGATGCCCTGCACGTAATCGGCCTGGCGCTCGATCATCTGCGCCGGGTAGCCTTCGCCATCGTCGTTGACCGTGATAACCAACTGACCGGCCTCGTCGCTGACCGTGATCAACAGCGAATCGCGGGCAAAACGGATCGCGTTGTTGATGCTGTTGCCGAGCACGGTCGCGATCAGTTCGCGGTCGAAGAAACCCAACGGGCTCAGCGGATCGACCTCGTAGGTGGCCATGATGCCGCGACTGGCGAACACATCCTGATGCGCGGCCAGTTGCGCCTCGATGAAGTCGTCGAGTTCGTGGTAAGCCGGCTGCAAGGGCATCTGATTGACGCCCAACTTGTACAGCCCGAGCAGTTGCACAAGCATGCCGTTGAGGTGGGCGAATTCAAACTCGATAACGCCCTGCTCCGTGCTCTGCTGCTGATCCGGCAGGCGCGCGAGCCATTGGCTGTGGGCCTGCATCAACATCGCCAGGGAGTTCTTCATGTCGTGCACGGTGGAGGCAATCACCGTGGAAAAATCGAGAGCCTGTTCAGTGTCGTTCATTCGCCAAACGCCTTGCTTCGCAGCTTCTGATAACGGGGAAAACGCGGATCGGTATCGGGCATCATGCCGACCGTTTTCAGGCAGGCGCGACACGCTTCAAGTTCTGCCGACGGCACGCTGGTGTCCGTGCCGTGCAGCAACGATTGCGCCATGTTCAGCGCGATACTGATGTTCTTCGGTTGCAGCGCCAGGGCTTTGCGGAACACGTCCCGCGCTTCCACCAGGTTGCCGGCCTTGTACACGCGCACGCCTTGGCGGTTAAGGTCAGCGGCGGCATTGCCGGCATTGAGGATAGTCGGATCGTCGGTCAGCTTGGCGATGCCTTGCATCACCGCCGGGTCGTCACCGTAAATCTCCGCGCAGTTTTTCAGCATCGACGCACCGGCATCCGCCTGACCGAGCATTTGCAGTTGCTTGGCGACGAGCAGCGCTGCTTCGGCGCTCATGAATTGCTCCATGCCTTCGATGCGCATCATCGCTTGCTCGGTGAGCTTTTCCGCGGTCTCGGCGTCGTTGAGCAGCAGGCTGGTGGCTTTCATCAGCCGCGCACGCACCTGCAGGCCGGGGTCGGAAGGATTCTCCTTGGCGACAGCGCTGAGTGTGGTGTTGATTTCCAGTCGTGTGCGCGTGTCGAGGCCCTTGTCGCTGCCCTTGCTGATCAAGGCATGCGCGAGGCCAAGGTTGCTTTCGGCATCCTTGAAACGCGACTGCGCACCTTGCGATACCGCTTGGCGATAGGCCTTGGAGGCCGTTTCGAAATCTTCGTTAGTCATTGCCAACTTACCCAGCAGCGCCTGACGCCGGACCGCCAGTGGCGACAGGCGAATGGCTTCTTCCAGAATGCGCTGGGCGCCTTTGGTGTCACCTTGGGCAACCAGCACGTCGGCCATGCCGTCATACAGTGCCGGCATCATCGGAAACACTTTCAGGGCTTTTTCATACACTTCTTTGGCCTGAGTGACCTGTCCGCGCTTGAACAGCAACTTGCCCAACCCGGCGAATGCCCATGGCAGCGGCCGATCAGCAATGATGCTGTCGTAGAGGCGTTCCAGCGCTTCGTTCTGATTCAGGTCGCGCAAGGCATCGGCGCGATAACGCAGGCACAGCGGCGCATAGCGGACGTCCTGTTTGCACAGGGCGATGCAGGCATTGAGCACTTCGACGGGTTTGTTGCGATCAAGCGCTTGCAGGATCGGCTTGAGCAAGGTTTTGCGCTGCACCAGTCGCTCGAGGCGTTGAGCGAGGCCGGAGCGGTTGAACGGTTTGGTCAGGTACGCGTCGGGCTCATGCTCGAGGGCGCTGAGCACCATGGCCTGGCTGGTTTCGGCGGTGACCATGACGAACACGCTTTCATGGCTGATCAGTTTCTCGATCATCAGGTCTTCGAGCACCTGTTGACCGTTCTTCTTGCCATCGCCGAGGTGAAAGTCCTGAAGGATGAAGTCATACGACTTCTGCCCACACATCCGCAGCGCCTGTTCACCGGTATCAGCGGTGTCGACATCCTTGATGCCCAGTTCTCGCAGCATGGACCTGACGGAGCTGCGGAAATCCGAGAAATCATCGACGATCAGAAAACTCTTTTGGTGATACGACAGCATCGAAGATTTCCAGGCAATTTAAGAAGAACAACCCAAAAGCAAACATACGATTTCGCGCGCGCCCGTGAGGGACTGGCGAACGGCTGCAGATAAAGTAAACAACGGCCGTTCGGGTTATCGGCCAGCAGTGGCGTTCTCTTGAAGAGTTCTGCGCAGAATCATGTATTGAGAGGCTTGGTTGATGCACACTTTGCCGGGACTTACTTACTCTACGAACTCAAGGTCTTATTACGTGTACACCAAAGGACGCTGGATTTTGTCTGCCTGTGCATTGCTGTCTACTGAGCATGCGCTGGCGACTGGAATGGATTGTACGAAAGCAGTGAGCACCGTCGAAAAATCCATCTGCGCGAATACTGCGCTTTACGCGTTGGATACGCAGATGGGCGCGGCTTATCGGGCACTGGTCAAAGCCAGTTCCGAACAACAGGTTGAATTGCGAACAGCGCAGCGTGCGTGGCTGAAGAGTCGTGATCGTTGCGTAGAGGATGTTGCATGTCTTGATCAGCGCTATCGCGAACGCTTGCAGGAGTTGAAGGCGCAGTGGAGTGAGGCGGTTGCTTACAGGCCGGATGATGTCGACAGGTTGGCATCTGAAGATTTACGGCAGGCAATAGAAAAATCCGACCCTGAGTTTCCTCTGGAGCGGGTGTTGGACTCGCTCGCGGTCAAGGCTGGGACGACCGGTTTTGCGAGCGAGGGCGCTGACGACGAACCTCATCTGCCCAAGACGGCCCCGGCGGGAGTAACTAAGGATGAATGGAAGGCGTTGACTGCTTCTGAGATTACCGGGGAGTACGGAAATCGGTCATACACGTTGATGGACCTGGACGGCGATGGACTTCGCGATCTGGTGGTCGATACCTACACCGGTGGCACTGGGTTGTTTGAATACATTGAAACGTTTCGGCGCAGTGGCGATGTTTTTGTCAAGAGAGTCGCCGGCCCTGGTTCTGAAACGAATTCTGAAGCGGATTCTGAAAGCTTCCTTTTTTCGCTGAATGGTCGCGGGGCGAATCAAACCGTAACCTGGGTGAAGGCTCGTGGGCGCATTTATGCGGCTTATCAGAACAGTTATTACGGGGTTGATCATGTCTACCTGCTCAATCCATTGAAGCTTAATGGCGATGTGCCGACTATAAGTGTCAATTATCGCTATGAGCTGTCTGTGCCCAAGACTCAGAAAGATGAAGAAACCGGCGTGGTAACAACTCTGGACGCGGCGCTGCATACAGCGCTGACTCAGGCATTGAGCGAAGTCAGTAAGACTGAAGCGAAAGATGTGGGCGATCAGAGCCGCCCGTTGTGCCCTATTCCACCGACAGGTGAGGGTGACGGCGCTTATTCCTCTTATGGCACCGGGCATTACACGTTTGAAATTGTCGGTGATATGCCGATCACGCTGGGCGGCGATTGTTATATCGGCCGACTGATGGATTGGTTCGGGGGTTATAGCGCCAAGGACGGACTGTATGCGCAACTTTTGATGCGCAAACCGGAGTCCGTAGATGGCGGGCGTGGTTATCAGGTTAATGGGCGACGGAGTATGACGGGGGTGACGACTTCGGTTGGGAAAGTTGAAGGCGACAATGGGATGTAGTGGGTTGGGTTGGGTTGGCTTGGTTCTGTGGTTTGATTTTCGGTAGGTGCAAGAAAGCCCCACCAGACGTTGTCTGAGTGGGGCTTTTTCGTAGGCGCATTTCGTGTTTGTTGCGGACAAACAAAACCCCTACCTGCATACGCAGATAGGGGTTTCGGAATTTAATCTTGACGATGACCTACTCTCACATGGGGAAACCCCACACTACCATCGGCGATGCATCGTTTCACTACTGAGTTCGGGATGGGATCAGGTGGTTCCAAGGCTCTATGGTCGTCAAGAAATTCGGGTACCGAATCGTGGCCAGATG
>NZ_MKGS01000004.1:0-19076 GCF_002836905.1 Pseudomonas sp. 43NM1
CACGCCGATCATCTGCCTGACACACCGTGGCGTCTGATCCGGCGACTGCTGCGCAGCCGAACGCAGGCTGCGCCAGCTGCTACAAAAAGCCCCGTCGCGACCAGATCCATGTAGCAGCTGCCGAAGGCTGCGTCCGGCTGCGAAGCAGCCGCAAACCCACGCCGATCATCTGCCTGACACACCGTGGCGTCTGATCCGGCGACTGCTGCGCAGCCGAACGCAGGCTGCGCCAGCTGCTACAAAAAGCCCCGCGGCTACACGGACCTGCTGCTACAAGGTCAAGTCAGTGCCCGGCAGCGTCCTTGTGGTTATCCAGCGTCTCGAGCAACGCCACTTGCATGCGCGTATGCACGCGGATGAACCAGCGCCACAGCAGCGCCGCCACGGCAGCCGTGACCACAGCGATCAGCACCAGCAACTCGTTGGTCGGCAGAATGCTTGCCGACAACGCCGCCAACAGCAGGAAAATCACCAGCAACGAGAGAATCGGGATCACTTCGGCGATCACCCTACGCACTCGCTGCGTGTGCCGACCGGCCATTTCCGGCTTCACGCCCATCTCCGCCAACAACATCGAAAGCGCCTTGAGCTTGCGATAAGCCGCAATCAGAAACGGCAGCGAGACCAGCAACGCCCCGCCCCAGATCAGCGCTTTCTGCCAACTCGGCTCACTGATCCACGCTTGCAGATACGCCGACATCCGCTCGGCGAAAAATGCGCTGGAAAAGAAAATCGCAATCACCAGCGCCAGATTCACCCCAACCTGCAACAGAATCCGCCGGATCATCGACGCCAGCAGCGCCCCCTCGCCCTGCGGCTGAATGCTGCGCAGCCATTCGCCATACATCCCCAACACCCGGCTCAGGCGTTGCGGCATGACGGCGGCAAGTTTGATCGACAGCGGATCGGCTGAACGAATCAGATACGGCGTCAGCAGCGTGGTAATTACCGAAACCGCCACCGCCACTGGATAGAGGAAGTTGCTGGTGACCTGCAAGGTCATGCCCAGCGCGGCGATGATGAAGGAAAATTCGCCAATCTGCGAAAGACCCATGCCGACCCGTAGTGAGGTACGTCCATCGTTGCCGGCGATAAAGGCACCGAGCCCGCAGGACAACATCTTGCCGAGCACCACAGCCACGGTGATCACCGCGATTGGCCAGGCGTATTGCAGCAGGATCAGCGGATCGAGCATCAGCCCGATGGCGACAAAGAATATCGCGCTGAACAGGTCGCGAACCGGTTCGATCAAGCGCTCGATTTTCAGCAGTTGCCGCGACTCGGCCATGATCGCGCCGATCAGGAATGCGCCGAGGACCATGCTGTATTCGAGTTTGACCACCAGCAGACAGAAACCGAAACACAGGCCCAGCACAGTGATCAGCAACATCTCGTTGCTTTCGAATTTCGCCACATACGCCAGCAGGCGCGGCACCAGCAGGATGCCGATGACCAGGGCGACGATCATGAACAATGACAATTTGCCGACCGTCGAGAACACTTCGCCGGAACTGACCGTGCCACTGACCGCGATGCTCGAGAGCAACGCGATGATGCCGATGCCGAGGATGTCTTCGACGATCAGCACACCGAAGATCAACTGCGCGAAGCGCTCGTTTTTCATCTTCAGATCGTTGAGCGCCTTGACGATGATGGTGGTCGAGGAAATCGCCAGGATCGCGCCGAGGAACAGCGAGTCCATGGTGTTCCAGTCGAACCAGCGGCCGATTTCGTAGCCGATCCAGATCATCAGCACGATTTCCAGGAACGCCGCGATAAACGCCGTGGCGCCGACCTTGAACAGTTTGCGCAGGCTGAATTCCAGGCCGAGGCAGAACATCAGGAAGATCACGCCCAGCTCCGCCAGGGTCTTGATCGTTTCTTCGTCGTGGATCAGGCCGAACGGCGGCGTGTGCGGGCCGATGATGAAACCGGCGACGATGTAGCCGAGGACCACCGGTTGTTTGAATCGGTGAAAGAGCACGGTCACCACGCCCGCTACCAACATGATCACTGCCAGGTCCTGAATAAAACTGATGGCATGCATGGTATGAGGCTCCTTGAGTGACATAGCTCGACGGCCAGGCTCGGAAAAAGCCTGATCGAGCGGAGTAAAAATCCGCTTTGCGCGTAGGAAAATGCCTTTGGGGCGGGCTTTCGCAGGGTAACACCGCGACTTCCAGCAGAAAGGCGGTGCAATATATGGAAACAGATCGATGCGGCGTGACGGCAATCACCCGCCCGGCGTCCCGATAACTGAGGTTTGCAAAAACCGGCCAGGCCCCGCAGAGGTGCCGCCCTTTCGAAATTCTGCTTTGACCCGTGAGAACGTTATGGAACCCGGAAACGCCCAGCTGTCGATGACGGTATTGATGACCCCCGACATGGCCAATTTCTCTGGCAATGTGCACGGCGGGACGCTGCTCAAGTACCTCGACGAAGTGGCCTACGCCTGCGCCAGCCGCTATGCCGGCCGCTACGTGGTGACTTTGTCGGTGGACCAGGTGATTTTCCGCGAGCCGATTCATGTCGGCGAACTGGTGACGTTTCTGGCGTCGGTCAACTACACCGGCAACACCTCGATGGAAGTCGGCATCAAAGTCGTGACCGAGAACATCCGCGAGCGCTCGGTGCGCCACACCAACAGTTGCTTCTTCACCATGGTCGCGGTCGATGACCAGCGCAAACCGGCGCCGGTGCCGCCGCTGCAACCGCAGAACAGCGAAGACAAGCGCCGCTTCATCCAGGCCCAGCAACGCCGGCAGATTCGTCAGGAACTGGAAAAGCGTTATCAGGAAATCAAGGGCGACGCCTGAGGTGTTTGATCGTTAAATCGCTTTCGCGGGCAAGCCTCGCTCCTACGGACCCGGGTCGTTCAGGCGAACTCCAACCTGTAGGAGCGAGGCTCGCCCGCGAAGCTTTTAAAGGCTGATCGCAACCGCCTCAAACCGCACCCGCGGATGCGCAATCCGGTCCTGCGCCCGCACCAGTTCCAGCTCGTAACTGGCGCACGCCTGGGTTTCCAGCAGCACTTCATGCACCGCCGCCGCGGTGAATTCAAACGCCGCCACCAGGCTATCGCCGAGCAGCACGCGCGCCAGGAACAACCCCGACGTCAGGTCACCGACACCGACCGGCTGACGCGGAAACGCCAACAGCGGCCGGCGCAAATGCCAACTGCCCTCAGCCGTCACCAGCAACATCTCGAACACATCCGCCGGTTTGCCGGGATAGTCCAGATGCTTGACCAGCACCGCTTTCGGGCCGCGTGTCAGCAGCGCTCGGGCCATCGCCAGGCAATCGAACAGCGACTGTGGCTTGCGCCCGGAGAAGCTGTCGAGCTCCAACTGATTCGGGCACATGAAGTCCGCTACCGCAGCCGCTTCTTCCAACAGAAAGTCGCTGACCTCGGCCGGCACGCTGCAGCCTTTCTCCGGGTGGCCCATCACCGGGTCGCACAAGTACAAGGCTTTCGGATTGACCGACTTGATCCGCGCCACGCCCGTCAGAATCGCCCGGCCCTGAGCGGCGCTGCCCAGGTAACCGGAAAGCACCGCGTCACAGTTGCCCAGCTCGCCAATCGCGGCAATGCCTTCAACCAATTCGGGAATCTGCTGCGGCGGCAATATTTCGCCTGCCCACTGCCCGTATTGCGTGTGGTTGGAGAACTGCACGGTGTTGAGCGGCCAGACATTCACCCCGACCCGCTGCATCGGGAAAACCGCGGCGCTGTTGCCGGCGTGGCCGAACACCACGTGGGACTGGATGGCGAGCAGATGGGGCGTGCGTTTCATGCGCTGAGTTCCGTAAAACGATTGAAATTCGAGCCGCGCAGTATGCGACTAAACGCAGCCTGTACGACAGGCCGGCGACACAGTTAAGCTGGCGCTATCTTGTTGGAGCACTCTGTCGATGCTGACCCTCGGAAATATCTTCGTGCTGATGCTGCTGGCCACTGGCGGCGCGTGGCTCTGGCACAACCACGGCTTGCGCGAGCGCGCGCTGGAGCGGGTCAAGCAGCATTGCGCGAAACTCGAAATCGAGTTGCTCGACGGCAACGTGGCGCTGAAAAAAATCGGTTTTATCAAAGATGCCAACGGTCGTCGACGCCTGGCCCGGGTGTATAACTTCGAATTCACCGTGACCGGCGAAACCCGCCACACCGGGACCATCACCCAATTCGGTGCGCACAGCGCGCAGATTGAACTGGCACCGTACCCGACGCCGTTCGACGACACGCCGCCGGTGGTTGAAGTGGTGAAGCCGCGCGGCGAAGTGATCGAAATGAGCCAGTGGCGACAGGAACACACCAAGTGGCGTCCCTGAAGATTCAGCTCATCACCTGAAACCCTGTGATCAAACCTCACGCAAAATCCGACACCGACTCAGACCTTCCTGCAACTCAGCAACATCCTGCGGCTCCGCAAAAATCAGCTCGATCCGCGAATCCTGACGCCATTCGCTCGCCTGCCACGCCTTCATTTCCAAGCTACCCAACTCCAAGCTAGCCAACGCATTCGCCGAAACCCAACCTTCGGCGCTGTGGATAACCAGCTTCGCCCGCTGCCAGGCAAGGCTTTCCAGCCAGCGCACAACCCGCGCCGCATCAAACACCTGACTCGGATGCCAACGCCAACCAATGCTCCAGCCGCCCTCCTGTGCCTGACTCAAGCAAATCGGTGACGCAGGATCAGTCCAGATCGCCGGCAACTGCGCCAAACCCTTGGGCAGCACAACGTTATCCACAGCCGCCATCGCTCGACTTTCCAGACCCGGCAGTTCGCTCAATGGCAACGCTGCTTGCTGCGTCCAATACACGGGACGCGCCGGCAAATGCTGGATAATCCGCCGCCGATCTTCCTCAGTCAGACCTTCAGACTTGTTCAGCAACAACAAACCCGCGCTGTTCAACGCCTGCTGTTGCGCCGCCGGCAGCGGTTTGCCGGCCGCGAGCGCTTGCGCATCCAGCACCAGCACACACGGTTGAAGCGCCAGCACGCCCAGCCACGGCGCTTCACTCAACTGACGCAGCAACGTCGCCGGATGCCCCAACCCGGACGGCTCGATAAACAGCCGATCCGGCCGCGCCTTGCGCAGCAATCGCCCGAGGCCGATCTGAAACGGCGCACCATTCACGCAACACAAACAGCCGCCGGCCACTTCGCCCAGTGCGATACCATCGGCGCCCTGGGTCAGCAGCGCGGCGTCGAGACCGATCTGGCCGAACTCGTTGATCAGCACCGCCCAGCGTTCGTGCGCCGGGCGTTGCACCATCAACTGCTTGATCAGACTGGTCTTGCCGGAGCCCAATGGCCCGGCGATGACGTGCGTGGGAATGTTCTGCAACATGGTCAAAGTTTTCTGAGGAGGTAAAGGATGCGGTTGATGGGATTGTCGTGGTCAGCGTTGTCGTTAGCGTTGGGTTTGGCGCTGATGTCCGGCGAGGCGCTGGCGCAGGCGTGTGTGGTGCACAGCACGGCGGAACGGCTCGACGTCAAAGTCTGTCAGCAGAACCGCAACATCCCGGAAAAACTCTTCGCCGACGGCTTCTGCCAACCGAACTTGCCCGGGCAGAAAGTCGACGTGCAATACGTCGACCAATGCCCCACCGGCGCGTTCGGCGTGTGCAGCAACGCGCAAGTCGCCAATATGCCCTACCGCCAGGATATTCACTATTACGGCGTGGCCACCGACGCGGCGTATTTACAACCGTTCTGCGAGGCACAGAGCCAAGGCAATTGGCTCAAACCCTAACTCAGCCAGTCGAGTGTCAGAATCAACCGGCGCTGACCCGGCGCCGGTTGCGGCGAGCGATGAATCAACCCGAAACCCTCGTTACCGTGCCACTTTTCACCTTTGAGCAACGCCACGTCACCGCTGTCGATGTGCTGGATCGGCGCCTGCGGCTCGGCGTGCGGATTGCCCAGTTGCCGACGATCGATCGCGCCTTCTTTCAGCCACTCGCTGCCCACGCCCGCATACGTGGTGATCAGCCGAACCGGCACGTGATCGACGTGAAATCGCGGGCACATGGCTTGGTCCAACGCGCGCAAACGCAGGCCAACGCGCTTGGCGCCGAGCAAACACGCGAAGGCGCTGACCAGCCACGAAACATCGGCGATAAAACCTTCGTAGCCCTCAAGGTCGCTGAAACCCGAGGCCAGCCCGCGCAAGTTGGGTTCGGCGTCCTCGCTGGGTATTTCCAGGACCAGCGACTCGGCCAGCGGCTCGTTCAGCGATAACAGCAAACGGGCGAAATCGCCGATGTGCAGCGGCAATTGGCGTTGCCACACCGCGAGATTGGCGTCGTCGTGAAGGATTTTTGTCAGGACTTTCGGATTTGCTCCGTGATGCTGACGGGGTTTGCGCGCGGACGTTTTGCCCAGCGGGTTGGCCGCCACGGGTGTGAGTGCGAGCATCATGCGGCCTCTTCGTGCCACGGGCCGAACGGATCGGGCAACATGCGCCAGGCCTCGATGCCCTGGGCCATTTCATCGTCGGTCAGCAGGCAGCTGTCGAGTTCGGCGCTGAGCTGCGCGAAGTCGATGTTCTGCCCGATGAACACCAGTTCCTGGCGGCAATCACCGCTGCCCGCTGCCCAGTTCTGCATGATCGCGGCAGTGCTTTCCTGATCCTGCGGCCATTGGTTTTTCGGCACGAAACGCCACCAGCGACCGGCGAAACCGTGGCGCATCAAACCGCCGGCCTGCGACCAACTGCCGGCGTCCATGTGCTTGCTCGCCAACCAGAAAAAACCTTTGGAACGCAGGAGTTTGCCGTTGACCCACGGGCGATCGATGAAGCTGAAAAAACGCCGCGGGTGAAACGGCCGACGCGCGCGGTAAGCCGTCGAAGCGATGCCGTATTCGTCGCTTTCCGGCACGTGCTCGCCGCGTAATTCCTGCAGCCAACCCGGCGCCTGCGCGGCTTTTTCAAAGTCGAAACGGCCGGTGTTGAGGATCTTCTCCAGCGCAATTTCGCCCATGACCATCGGAATGATTTCCGCTTGAGCGTTAAGCCGTTCGAGGATCGCCATCAGCTCTTCGCGTTCGCGGCGGCTGATCAGGTCAATCTTGCTGATCAGGATCACGTCGGCGAACTCGATCTGCTCGATCAGCAGGTCGGTGATCGAACGCTCGTCTTCCTCGCCCAGGGTTTCGCCACGCGACGCGAGGCTTTCGGCGGCTTGATAGTCGAGGAGAAAATTCATCCCATCGACCACGGTGACCATGGTGTCGAGCCGGGCAATATCGGCGAGGCTCTGCCCGGCTTCGTCGCGGAAGGTAAACGTTTCGGCCACCGGCAACGGTTCGGAGATGCCGGTGGATTCGATCAGCAAGTAATCAAATCGACCGTCCTTCGCCAGTTTGCTCACCTCCTCCAGCAAGTCCTCGCGCAGGGTGCAGCAGATGCAGCCGTTGCTCATCTCCACCAGTTTTTCTTCGGCGCGGTTGAGGCTGACATCGCGCTGCACTTCGCCGCCGTCGATGTTGATTTCGCTCATGTCGTTGACGATCACCGCGACCCGCAGGTTTTCGCGATTACGCAGTACGTAATTGAGCAGCGTGCTTTTGCCAGCGCCGAGAAAGCCCGACAAGACGGTCACGGGGAGACGATGGGGCATCAGGTATTCCTCTCAGGTTGGGTCCAACGACGGGTCGAATGCCCGCTCGCGAAAAAAGCCTTGGTTGCTTTTAATGTAATAACATAACATGCAAAACCAAACTTCACGATGGACCTGCTGATGAATGCGCTGACTCTGCCGGATATCGCCGCGCAGGCCTCACGCCAAGCCCTGCCACTTGAGTGGGTGGGCATGTGTGGCATTGCCCTGCCGATCCTGATTGACGGGCGACGCCTGAACGCGAGAGCGGATGCCGGCGTCAGTCTTGATGACGGCGAAGCGCGCGGCATTCACATGTCGCGGCTGTATCTGGCGCTGGAAATGCTCGAACGGGAAAACCTCACACCGGCATTACTGCGCCGGGTTCTGCAACGATTCCTCGACAGCCATCAAGGTTTGTCGTCCAACGCTTATCTGAAAATTCACGCTGATTTGCTGCTCAAACGTCCGGCGCTGATCAGTCCGTTAGCCGGCTGGAAAAGCTACCCCGTCAGCATCGATGCACGTTTGGAAAACGATATGTTCCACGTGGAACTAAAAATCGACGTGGCTTATTCCTCAACGTGCCCCTGCTCGGCAGCGCTTTCCCGGCAACTTATCCAGGCGCAATTCGTCGATGATTTCGCCAACAAATCGCTCAATAACGCAGACGTGCTGACATGGTTGGGCTCCACGAACGGCATCGTCGCCACCCCGCACAGTCAACGCAGCACCGCCCAGTTACGCTTACGTCTGCTCGACTTTGTCGAAGACTTGCCACTTATTGCCGCGATCAATGACGCTGAAGCGGCACTCGGCACTGCGGTACAAACCGCAGTCAAACGCGCCGACGAACAAGCCTTCGCATTGGCCAATGGGCAGAACCTGATGTTTTGCGAAGACGCCGCGCGCCGCTTGAATCTGGCGCTGAAACGCTCTCCCGGCATCGATGGATTTCACATCCGCGTGGTCCACGCTGAAAGCCTGCACGCCCACGATGCCGTCGCCGAGAGCCGCTGCAATTGGCAGCGCGCATGATCCGCTGCCAATCCTTGCGCTGGGGCGCACCCGGCCAACCGCTTACGCCTGCGGTGGATTTCGCGTTGCCCGCCGGCAGTCTGACCGCGGTGATCGGCGCCAACGGCTCGGGCAAAAGCAGCTTGCTCAAAGTTATCGCCGGTCTGCAAAAACCACTGTCCGGGAAAATTGTGCTGGATGTTCCACGCCAGGGCGGCCTGTCTTTTCTGCCACAGCAACAACACTTGGATCGGCAGTTTCCGATTAGCCTGCAAGAGTTGGTCGCCGCAGGATTCTGGGGCAGCAAACAATCAACGGAAGTCCGCAAGCAGAAACTCGAAAGTGTATTGCACGACTGGTGCCTCAGCGGCCTGGAGCAACGCCCGCTCATGGCGCTGTCCGGCGGCGAATTGCAGCGCGCCCTGCTCGCCCGTTTAAGCCTCGCCGAAGCGCCGTTGCTGCTGCTCGACGAACCCCACGCCGCACTCGATGAACTCGGCCAGCAATTGCTGTGGCAACACATCCACACTTGGCACGCCGCCGGCCGGACGTTGTTGATCGTGTGCCATGACCTCGCCGCCGTGCGCCAACATATAACGCAAACCCTGCTGATCAAAAGCAGCGGCTGCACCCTCGGGCTCAGCACCGAACTGATTCGCCAACAACCGCAAACGCAGGTGGCCTGATGATCGCCGCCGCGCAACTCTGGCAACCGTTTCACGAGTTCGTGTTCATGCGCCGGGCGCTGCTCGGTGGTCTGGTGCTGGCGTGCAGCACGGCGCCGCTCGGGGTGTTTTTGATCCTGCGGCGCATGAGCCTGATCGGCGACGCGGTGGCTCACGGCATCTTGCCCGGCGCCGCACTGGGTTTCTGGTTCTTCGGTTTGAGCCTGCCAGCGCTGACCCTCGGTGGTCTCGGCGCGGGCCTGAGCATGGCCGGACTGGCCGCGTGGATCACTCGCCGCACCGGCCTGCGCGAAGACGCCAGCCTCGCCGCGATCTACCCGATTTCCCTCGCCAGCGGCGTGCTGATCCTCGGCATCGCCGGCAAACGCCTGGACCTGTTGCACCTGTTATTCGGCTCGGCATTGGCGGTCGATGGCCCGACGCTCAGCGGGATGTTGTGGGTCTCCGGTTTCAGTCTGATCGCCATGGCGCTGATCTATAGACCGCTGCTGCTGGACACGCTCGACCCGCTGTTCCTGCAAACCGTCAGTCGTCTCGGGCCACTCGCGCACGGCGTATTCCTGACGTTGGTGGTGCTGAATCTGGTGATCGGTTTCCAGGCCATCGGCGCGTTGATGGTGGTGGGTTTGATGATGTTGCCGGCCGCCGCTTCGCGATTCTGGAGCCGTCGATTGCCAGTGCTGATGAGCATCGCCGCGCTGCTCGGCTGCCTCTCGGTGTGGTTTGGTTTGCTGCTGTCGTTCTATTGCTCGCTGCCCAGCGGCCCGGCCATCGTGCTGGTGGCGGGCGCGTTGTATCTGTTGTCTGCGGTGTTCGGGCCGGTGCACGGCTTGTTGCGCCGCCCGCCCTTGCTCACATCCCAATGAGGTGTTTCCCGATGCGCGTTGTACTCGTGCTGTTCAGTTTGCTGCTGTCGATGTCGATACCCGCGTTGGCGGCGGCAGCGGAAAAACTCCAGGTCGTCACCAGCTTCAGCATCCTCGCCGACATGGCGCAGCAGGTCGGCGGCGAGCATATCCAGATCACCAACATGGTCGGCGCGGACGCCGATGCGCACACTTACGAACCGACGCCGGACGACGCCAAAGCGCTGCTCAACGCCAAACTGATCATCAAGAACGGCCTCGGTTTCGAGCCATGGCTGGATCGTCTGGTGACCAGCACCGAGACCACCGCGCCGGTGATCAGCGCCAGTCACGGGGTGATTCCGCGCTCGCTGGATGAGGATGGCGAAACCGTGCCCGACCCGCACGCCTGGCACAACCTGGCGAACAGCGAGCTGTACATCGCCAACATCACCAAAGCGCTGATTGCCGCAGACCCGGCAAACCGCGCCGACTATCAACGCAACAGCCAGGCTTACCTGAAACAGATCTACGCCCTGCTCGCCGAGGCCAAAGCCAAGCTCGGTTCGCTGCCGCCGGGCAACCGCAAGATCGTTACCTCGCACGACGCTTTCGGTTATCTCGGCCAGGCCTACGGCATCGACTTTATGGCGCCGCAAGGATTGTCGACCGAACGCGACCCATCGGCGGCGGAAGTCGCGGCGTTGATCACGCAGATCCGTCAGGCCAAGGTCAAAGCGGTGTTTATGGAAAACATCAAGGATGCGCGCCTGCTCAAGCAGATTGCCGATGAAAGCGGCGCGAAGATTGGCGGCACGTTGTACTCCGATGCGCTCGCCGCCAGCGGCCCGGCCAGCACCTTCGCCGGGCTGTTCGAATACAACCTCAACACCCTGTACGACGCGTTGCGCAAACCCTGAGCGGATCTGAGTTGATGGTGTTTTAGAGGACGCTTTCGCGGGCAAGCCTCGCTCCTACGGACGGGGGAATCCGTAGGAGCGAGGCTTGCCCGCGAAGCTTTTATGCGCGCGGCTTCACCGTTCCGCAATCCTTACCCAGCCACACCGCGCGGCTGTCCAGGCTGCCCTGCTGCTGAATACCAGTGGCATTGAATGTGCCGCTGACCTTGGTGGTGAACTCACGATCACTGAGGAACGTCGCGACGCCGGCACCTTGCGCTTTCGGGCAGCTGAACTTGAATTTCCACTGATTGCCGGTGCGATCAGTGATTTCCTGTTTGCAGCCCGACGCCGGGTCGGTCAGCGGAATGTTGTCCGTCGCCACTTGCTCCTGCGTCAGGCAGGCACGCACGCCCTTGCCGCCAATGTTGATGCCCTGCTTCTCCAACTGCGCGCGCTGCTGCGGCGTCATCTGGCCTTGCAGCTGACCGAGGATCAGTTGCAGGTCCGGCAAATTCTGGTTATCGACTTTCATGTTGCTCGTGGTCAATTCCCACAGACCCGGCTGCAGCATCTGCGCCTGAGCGGCAACCGGAAGGGACAAACCGAGGGCCATGGCCACACCCAACAGACGAACATTCATCGAGTAACTCCTGATCATTAGTGGCCGTTAGACGTCAGCTCCAGGCTTCGGTTCATGGCCCAATTAAATAGCGACATTCTGCACGGAACATGGTCTTTTACGTATTGAATCTTCAGGAGCAAGGTGGCCTCATGGATTATTTTGGACCGCACGTTTTCGGTTACCTGATTGCCTTGTTGCACACGCTGGGCCTTATTGCCGCCATCCACGCCGTGTTGACCGTGCGCACCGCCCAAGGCTCGATTGCCTGGGCACTGTCGCTGCTGTTCATTCCCTACCTCACGCTTATCCCTTATCTGGTGTTCGGCCGCAGCACGTTCGACGGCTATATTCAGGCCCGACGTCAGGCCAACGAAGAAATGCGCAAAGCGATTTCCGAGCTGAACTGGCGCCCCTGGGTCGAGGAAGCCCTCGCCGCCCGCGCGTCCAATGCCTATGCCTCGCTGCGGGCGATGCCGAAACTGGGGCGCATGCCGTGCCTGGCGAACAACGGCGTGCACCTGTTGATCGACGGCGCCGCCACGTTCGAAGCAATTTTCGTCGCCATCAGTAACGCCAAAGAAGCGGTGCTGGTGCAGTTTTTCATCATCCACGACGACCGCCTCGGCCAGCGCCTGCATAACCTGCTGCTGAAAAAGGCCGGCGAAGGCGTGGCGGTTTACTTGCTTTACGACCGCATCGGCAGCCACTCGTTGCCGCACAGTTATGTCCAACCGTTACGGGATGCCGGGGTCGAGGTCAAAGCGTTTGCCACGCGCAGCGGCTGGCTCAATCGCTTCCAGGTGAATTTCCGCAACCACCGCAAGATCGTCGTGGTCGATGGCGTGCTCGGTTTTGTTGGCGGGCATAACATCGGCGACGAATACCTCGGCGAAAAACCACCGCTGGCACCGTGGCGCGATACCCACGTGCAAGTGCGCGGCCCGGTAGTGGCGTGCATGCAGGAGTCGTTCGCCGAAGACTGGTTCTGGGCCGCACGCACGTTGCCGCCGCTGATCCTGCCGGACGTTTACCCGGACGACGGCGTGCTCTGCCAGTTGCTCGCCAGCGGCCCGGCAGATTCCTACGAAACCTGTTCGCTGTTCTTCGTCGAAGCAATTCACGCAGCCACCGAACGCGTATGGATCACCAGCCCTTATTTCATTCCCGACGAAGCAGTGTTCGCGGCGCTGCGCCTGGCCGTACTGCGCGGCGTCGATGTGCGGCTGTTGCTGCCGTCGCGCCCGGATCACCGCATCGTCTACGCCGCGTCCAGTCTTTACGCTTTCGAAGCGGTGCGCGCGGGCGTGCGAGTGTTCCGTTACGAACCCGGTTTCATGCATCAGAAAGTGGTGTTGATCGATAGCGAAATCAGCGCGATCGGCAGCGCCAATCTGGACAACCGTTCATTCCGGCTGAATTTTGAAGTGATGCTGCTGACCGTCGACAGCGTGTTCGCTGGCGAAGTCGAGAAGATGCTCAACGATGACTTCGCCCAGTCCCACGAAATCGCCAAGGAAGAAAGCCGGGAAACCCACCGCCTGCAACAAGTCGGCATGCGGGTCGCCCGGCTTATTTCGCCGATCCTTTAAGGCGTGTAGATGTCGTCGCGGGTCCAGGGCAATTCGTGGCTGCCGTCCGGATGCGCCTTCACCGCGAGAATCTGGTGCAGGTTGATCCAGCCTTTGGCGAAGGCGTAGGCGCAACCGGCCAGATACAGCCGCCAGATGCGCAGCGCCTGTTCGGGCACCTCTTTGGCGGCGGTTTCCAGATTGTCCTCGAGGCGTTCGCTCCAGTGATCGAGCGTGCGCGCGTAGTGCAGGCGCAGGCTCTCGACGTCGACGATCTCCAATCCGGCTTCGCTGATCTCTGCGGCAATCATCGACAAGTGCGGCAGCTCACCGTTGGGGAACACGTACTTCTCGATGAAATCCCCGGCGCCGCGTCCCACCGGCCGGCCGTCAGTGTGTTTGGCGGTGATGCCGTGGTTCATCACCAGACCGCCCTCCTTCACTGCGCCGAAAAGAATGTTGCAGTACTCGGCAAGGTTCGCGTGGCCGACGTGTTCAAACATGCCGACGCTGACCACTTTGTCGAAACGTCCGTCCTGCGGCAAATCGCGATAATCGAGCAGTTGCAGTTCGACCAGATCTTCCAGCCCTTCCTCTTTGACCCGCTCACGGGCCAGCGCCAATTGTTCCTTGCTCAGGGTAATGCCGAACACTTTCGCGCCACATTCACGCGCCGCGTAACGCGCCAGACCGCCCCAGCCGCAACCGACATCCAGCAGATACTCGCCCGGTTGCAGCCGCAGCTTGCGGCACAAGTGGCGGAATTTGGCTTGCTGCGCCTGTTCCAATGACTCGCTGCCGGTCTCGAAGTAGGCGCAGGAATATGCCATGTCGCTGTCGAGCCACAGTTGGTAAAACGCGTTGGAGAGGTCGTAGTGGTAGGAAATCGCCTTGGCGTCGGTTTCCTTGTCGTGGGCAAGTCGTACCGGCTGACTGTCGGCATCGCCCAATAGCGCCTGGCTCCATTCATCGCAGACGCGGATCACGTCGCTGATCGAGCCTTCCAGCTCAAGCTTGCCTTCGACGAAAGCAGCGCCTAGCGCGTCCAGGCTTGGGTGGGTGAACTGGGTAACCATTTGTGGGTCCTTGACCACAATCGTGACGCTGGGCGTCGGCCCCAGGTTGAATTCATGGCCATCCCAGAGTCGCAGGCGAAGCGGTAACTGCAGATTCTGCAAGGCCGGTGGAAGTTGCGCGAGCATGGAAAATCCCCCCTTGTTTCAGACGTCTGATCTGAGGGTAGACCATCTCTAGAAAATAGCTGCCTATCGATAAATAGCCGTTTTCTATGACTGTGGGAGCAAAACCTGCTCGCGATAGCAACCTGGCAGGCGGCGCACGGGTGAATGTGCTGGCCCAATCGCGAGCAAGCTTTGCTCCTACAGAGACTTGGCCGCAGCTACCAGCCGGTCATTAGATGGCCCTCAAGCAGATGACTTCGAATGTGGAAGACAGTTCTGAAAATTTCCCAACCTCTGATCCGCCAGTCAGCGCGCCGTTCATTACTCATCTTTCAGCTTCAACAATGGCTCCTGAAAGCGCAGCAACCGTCCGGCGTTGCCCAGCACCAGCAACGTGCTGAAGTTGTGCAGCAACGCGGCGATCATCGCCCCCGCCGCACCGAGCCAGCCGAATGCGGCAAACGCGACAATCGCCAAGGTCCAGCCGAGGCCGATGATCACGTTGACCTGCAATGTCTGCCGACACTGGCGACTCAAGCGCACGCAGGTGCCGAGCCGGCGCAAGTCGCTGCCGATCAACACGATGTCCGCCGACGCCAGCGCAATGTCCGCGCCACCCGCGCCCATTGCCACGCCAACCACCCCGGCCTTCAGTGCCAGTGAATCGTTGATGCCGTCGCCAACCACCATCGGCCGGAAGCCGTTGCCGATTTCCGTCATCACTCGATTGAGTTTGTCTTCAGGCAAGGCTTGCGCCTCGACATCGCTGATCCCGACGTCACGCGCCAACGTCTGCGCAACACTTTGCCGGTCACCGGTCAGCAGCAATTGCCGGCCCAATCCGAGTTCGCGCAATTCTTGCAACGCAAAGTGCGCTTCCGGTTTGAGCGTGTCCGCGAGCAACAGCCACGCGAGAAATTCGCCGTTCAGCGCGAGCCCGGCAATCGGTCCGTCGTGTTCGGGAACGGCCGAAGTGACAATGCCCAATTGCGCGAACAACTCCGGACGCCCGAGCGCTGCTTCGCCCTGCTCGGTCATTGCAACGACGCCCAAGCCCTGGCGTTCGTGAATGTCCGACAGCAGCAGAAAGTGTTCTGGCGTGACCAGACTGGCCAAGGCGCGACTGACCGGATGGCTGCTCGCCGAACCAAGGCTGGCAGCCAGTTTCAGCACAGGGCTGCGATCCTCCAGCGGGCTGTCGATCGATTGCAGGCGCAAGGTGCCGAAGGTCAACGTGCCGGTTTTATCCACCACCAGCGACGTCAGGTCCGCCAGTTCTTCGAGGAACGCCGAGCTGCGAATCAGGATGCCGTGACGCGCCGCGACCGCCACCCCGGCAATCGCCGTGGCCGGCGCCGACAACACCAGCGCGCACGGGCAAGCGGCGACCAACACCGCGAGCATCGCTTGCGCATCGTTGGTGACGAACCACGTCACCGCCGCCAGCAACAGCACCAGCACCATGTAGCTGCCGGCGTAACGCTCGAGCAAACGGGTGATCGGCGGCTTGGAACGCTCGGCGCTCTGCATCAGCGCGATCACTTTCCCGAGGGTTGATTCGTTGCCGGTGCGCGTCACTTCAATCCGTAGCAGACCGTCGAGGTTGATCGCGCCGCCGAATACGCTCATGCCGGCCGCCACTTCCAGCGGTACTGATTCGCCGGTAATCGACGCGGTGTCGAGGCTCGCCTGACCGGACAACACGCGGCCATCTGCCGGCACCCGATCCCCGGCGCGCACTTCGACAATATCGCCTGCCTTCAGTGTGCCGTTGTCGACTTCGATGATCGCGCCGTCCGCCTGCACCTTTCGGGCGTGGCTGCGGGTGAGTTTGCCCAAAGCGTGGATCGCTTCTTGCGAACCGATGACGCTGCGCTCCTCCAGCACGTGGCCGAAGATCATGATGATCGGCAACAACGCGGCGGTGAGCAGATCGCCGGTGGCCCAGGCGCCGAGCATTGCCAACGCAATCAGTTGATCGGTGATGCCGTGCAAACTCGGGTAACGCAAGCTGTACCACGCCGAGCGCATCACCGGCACGGCCACCAGTAACGAAGCAAAACCGAGCAGCAATTGGCTGACCCCGGTCTGCTCCGGCGACAGCCAACGCCAGATCAAACCGAGCGCCAACAGGCCCAGCGCGAGCATGGCCAAGGTCAGTTGACGGGCGGCGCTGCGTTGTTCAGCCGAGGACAACAGGCTTGGTTCGGAGGCGATGTGCGCGGGGGTGGTCATTGTGCAGCTCCCTGAATGATCAGGCGGGAATCGTCTTTTGGATCGACCGTGGTCACCGAACCGGCCTGGCCGAGAATCTTCGGCAGGCGCTCGCGGTAAATGCGCAGGAGCATTTGCGGGTCGGTGCCTTGCTGCTGCGCTTGGCTCAGGCTCAATACGGTGGCGGTATCGGCCGAGGCTTTGGCCAGCCGTTCACTCGCTTGCGCATGCGCTACCTGTAACGCGCGGTCGGCTTGTTGGTTGGCGGTCTGGGTGAGTTTCTCGGCATCGGTTCGCGCATTGGCCACGGCTTTGTCGGCCTGTTGGCTGGCGGTGAGCACGGCGTTAAACGCATTGACCGCCGGGCCGGGCAAGCTGGATTGCACGTCGACGCGGGCGACTTCAATGCCGATGCCCTGCCCTGTTGCGGTCAAGTCCGCCAAGCGTTGATTGATGCCTTGCACCAGATCGCCGCGCAGGCGTTCGCGGCGTTCGGCGGCTTTGTTGTCGGCGCCGATCAGCTCAGGTCTGGCGACCAGAATCGTGTCGAGATCGCGCGCGGCAGTCAGCGCCACGGCACTGCGCGTGACCAACCGATCCAGCGCCGGCAGCACATGTTCGCCCTGAAGGACGAACGCGTAAGGCTCGGTGACTTTGTAAAAAACCCGCACGTCCAGCTGCACGACACCGGCGTCACCGGTCAATAAATAACCGGAACCGGCGAGTGCATCGCTGAGCGGCGTGGCAAACGTCGCCACACGATCCGCCTGCAACGCGACGTCGCTACGGAGCAAGTTGTCGACGCGGCGCTCGATCACCCGATCTGCCGCCGGCAACAAAATCACCTGCTCAAAAGGACTCGGCCACGCCAGCAATAGCCCGGCGTTTTGAATGCGATCCAGCGCGCCGAAGTGCAACACCACCGCGCGATTCTGTGGATCAATCTGCCGCACGTTCGAAAACGCCCAGACCAGCGCGGCCAGGATAGTCACTGCGTACAGCGCCAAAAAAGCCAAGCGTCCGGCCTGAATCCAAGGGCTGTTTGTTTCATGTGTTCCACGTGGAACTAATTTCATGGCTGCGACCCGGACTTGTTGTCGAGGCTCGGCGGCCCGTCAACCAACACGCGGAATGGCGCCGCGTCGGTGCGCAAAATCAGTTTGGTGCCGGGCGAAACAATCGTGCCCAAGGTGTCGAGCGAACGCAGCAAATTATAGAGCTGCGGCGATCCGGCATAAGCGCGGCCATAAATCTGCGCCGCTTCGACCCGGGATTGCGCTTCGATGTCAGCTGCTTTGACCGTGGCATCAGCTTGCACCACCCGCGCATCGCGCTCGGCGGCGGAACGAATTTGCGCGGCTTCGCGTTTGCCAATTGCCGTGCGTTCGGTGGCAATTGTTTCACGCTCGGCGCGCATGCGATCAACCGTGGCGGTGAGCGTCACCGACGGCAACGTCAGCCGCTCGATGCCAACTTGCAGCACGCGCACGCCATAAGTGGTGAGCAACTGCTGATCGATTTGCTGGCGCAGTTGCGCTTCAAAATCGGCGATGTGCACTTGATTGGCGTCGGTGTTCACCAGGTTAGCCAAGTCAAAACTGCTGGCGGTGGTTTCCAGCGCCGAGCCGACAAAGGTGCGAATCTGCCGCGCCGCTTCATCCGGCTGGTTCTGCACCGCGCGCATAAAGCGCTGCACATTGTCCGGATCACCCTGAACCTGCCACGCCACATAAGCCTGGACGATGATGCGCAAACCGTCGCGCGTGCCGACATCCTGCAAACCGCTGGACGTGGTGCGCAGGCGCAAGTCCACCGGAATCGCCGCTTCGAACGGCGCCGGCCAGCGCCAGCCGAGTCCCGGTTCCAGCAACACCCGCGACGGATTGCCGAAACGGGTGATCACCGTGGCCTCGCCGGAACGCACTTGCACCAGGCTCGCCGCCGCAATGGCAAACGCCACCAGCAAGGCCGCCCACCCCATGCGCCGCCACGGAAATGGCCCGGCGGCTTGCGCATCACCGTGGTGATGATGGTGATGCCCGTGATGGTGGCCGCCATGGCCATGATCGTGCCCAGCGTGGTCGTCGTGAGGGTGATTATGCGGCTGGCTCAATGGGTGGCTCCTGGCTGAGCGGTGTTACGCGGCGACGCGGGGTCGGCCGGCAGCGTGAAGGTTCGCAGGTCGATGGTCGGCGCATGGCTGCTGCCGCCGAGGCGATGATCGAGAATCAGCAATTGCGCGTTGGCCAGGCCTTGGCTCAGTTGACTCAAATAGTGTTCGAGGACGAAGGCCTGGCCGGCGCTGGCGTAAGCCTTGCGCTCGGCGCTGAAGCGCAAGTCGGAGGCCTGCGCCGTCGCGTTGATTTCGCGGGCACTGGCGGTCGCTTGATCGCGGGCAACGCTGGCCTGCAATTGCGCCTGATTGGTCGCCTCCGCTG
>NZ_MKGS01000005.1:0-18618 GCF_002836905.1 Pseudomonas sp. 43NM1
CTCCCCGCCCCGCGCGCAAGAAGCCTGACTCCGCCACCCCGGCCAAAGCCGTGGAACCACGTCCGAAGGCCAGCCTGCACCCGCGCAATCGCCATCAGGGTCGCTACGACTTCCCGGAGCTGATCAAGAGCACGCCGGAACTGGCGAAGTTCGTGATCACCAACCCGTACGGCAAGGAAAGCATCGACTTCGCCAGCCCCGACGCGGTGCGCGTGTTCAACCGGGCGCTGCTCAAGTCGTTTTATGGCGTGGCGCATTGGGACATTCCGGCCGATTACCTGTGCCCGCCGGTGCCGGGGCGTGCTGACTACGTGCACTTCCTCGCCGACCTGCTGGCCAGCGTCAACGACGGCGAGATCCCGCGCGGTGCGCCGGTCAAGGTGTTGGATATCGGCATGGGCGCCAACTGCGTTTATCCGCTGATCGGTTATAGCGACTACCGCTGGCACTTCCTCGGTTCGGAAATCGACCCGACGGCTGTCGCCGCAGCCAAAGCCATCGTCCAGTCCAACGGGCTGAACAAAGCCATTCAGTTGCGCCAGCAAACCAACCCCAAGCACATCCTCCTGGGTTTGCTCGAGCCGGGCGAACGGTTTGACCTGACCATGTGCAACCCGCCCTTCCACGCCTCGATGGACGAAGCGACCAAGGGCAGCGAGCGCAAATGGCGCGCCTTGGGCCGCGCCGACCCGAAACGCAAACTGCCGGTGCTGAACTTCGGTGGCCAATCGGCGGAATTGTGGTGCGAGGGCGGCGAAGCGCGCTTCGTCACGCAACTGATTGCCGAGAGCGCGCACTTCCAGCACAAAGTGCTGTGGTTCAGCACGCTGGTGTCGAAAGCCTCGAACCTGCCGGCGATCCAGATTGCGCTGAAAAAGGCTGGCGTGCTCGAAAGCCAGGTGGTTGAGATGTCTCAGGGTCAGAAGCAAAGCCGCTTTGTCGCGTGGACCTTCCAGACCAAATCCGAACAGCAAGTGTGGCGCGAGCGCTGGGTTCGCAAGGGCTAAGTCACTGACCACTGCAGATCAATTGTGGGAGTGAGCCTGCTCGCGATGGCGGCGTGTCAATTGACGATGATGTCGACTGATGCACCGCCATCGCGAGCAGGCTCACTCCTACATTGGTTTGCAGGTGTCTGAAAGGCCAAATCACAGACACAAAAAAGCCGTGCCCGGATTGCTCCGGAGCACGGCTTTTTATTACTGCGTCTTACTTGTTAACAGCGTCGGTCAGGCCTTTGGCCACAACCAGCTTGATAACTTTCTTGGCAGCGATTTCGATGGCAGCGCCAGTCGAAGGGTTACGGCCAGTACGGGCAGGACGCTCAGTCACTTTCAGTTTGCCGATACCTGGCAGAGTGATTTCGCCGCCGTTTTCCAGCTGATCAGCAACGATTTGGCCCAGTTGGTCCAGAGCGTTACGCGCGGTGGTTTTTGGCGCGTCGATAGCTTCAGCGATGTCGGCGATCAGTTGGTCTTTAGTAAGAGCCATGTAGTGTTCCTTCCCTATCAAATTCATATGGATTGCAGAGTGCAGTGTCAGCCATCGAGCCCGATCTTCTGGATCTGGCACCCTCGGCCAATAACCACGGGATCGGGGTTATAGATACCGAAATCAGGGTTTGGTTCGACCTGACAAATGCTGAATGCACGCTTAACGCAGTGACTTCGCGTAAGACCGGGCAAAACTAGCACAGAGACGGGGAAATATCCGCCTCTAGCTACCCAATTGGTCAGCTTTATTGCTCTAAACCGCTAAAAAAGCGCATAAGGCCCGCCGCACACCGGCGAATTGCCCTTCGAGCCGCGCCAAAACCAGTGGTTGCGGTACACTTGGCACTTTTTGGGGAGCGCGCCCTCCTCTCTTCAATCAGCCGAGAAGCCCATGCCGATCCGCCATTGCATCGTCCACCTGATCGACAAAAAACCCGACGGCACGCCCGCAGTTCTGCACGCTCGCGACTCTGAATTGGCAGAGTCCACGGCCATCGAGAACATGCTCGCCGACCTCAACGAGAGCTACAACGCCAAACAAGGCAAGGCCTGGGGTTTCTTCCACGCCGAGTCCGGGGCGCATCCGTTCAGCGGCTGGCTGAAGGAATACCTCGACGGCGGCAAGGACTTCACGGCGTTCAGCCGGGTCGCGGTGGAACACCTGCAAAAGCTGATGGAAGAATCCAACCTGTCGGTCGGCGGTCACGTGTTGTTCGCCCACTACCAGCAAGGCATGACTGATTACCTGGCCATCGCCCTGCTGCACCACAGCGAAGGCGTGGCGGTGACCGAGGAACTCGACGTGACCGCGTCGCGCCACCTCGACCTCGGCCAATTGCACCTGGCGGCGCGGATCAACGTGTCGGAGTGGCAGAACAACAAACAGTCCAAGCAGTACATTTCGTTCATCAAAGGCAAGAACGGCAAGAAGGTCTCGGAGTATTTCCGCGACTTTATCGGTTGCCAGGAAGGCGTCGACGGCCCCGGCGAAACCCGCACGCTGCTCAAGGCCTTCAGTGACTTCGTCGAAAGCGAAGATTTGCCGGAAGAATCCGCGCGCGAGAAGACCAAGACCCTGGTCGATTACGCCAGCAGCCAGGCCAAACTCGGCGAGCCGATGGGCCTCGAAGAACTCTCGGAACTGATCGACGAGGAGCGCCCGAAAGCCTTCTACGATCACATCCGCAACAAGGATTACGGTTTGTCGCCGGAGATTCCGGCAGATAAGCGCACGCTCAACCAGTTTCGCCGCTTCACCGGGCGCGCCGAGGGGCTGTCGATCAGCTTTGAAGCGCACCTGCTGGGCTCGAAGATCGAATACGACGAAGAGGCCGGCACGCTGATCATCAAGGGCTTGCCGACGCAACTCACCGATCAGTTGAAGCGCCGCTGATGCTCGGCCGGGTGCTGAAGAAATTCCTGCTGATCCTGCTGGTGGTCGTGGTTTACCAGAACTGGGGCAAGATCGAGCGGCTGATTCACCCTACGCAAGTGGTGTCGGAGCAGACGCAGGCCAAGGCTAACGTGGTGCTCTACGCGACCGACTGGTGCGGCTACTGCAAACTGACCCGGCGTTTTCTCGATTCCAAAGGCATTCCGTATCAGGAATTCGACATCGAGAAAAATCCCGAAGCGCGCAAGGCGTATGAGGCGCTGGGCGGACGCGGGATTCCGTTGATTGATGTGAACGGCACATTGATCCGCGGCTATGACCCGGACCAGATCCTCGCTGCCCTGAAATAACCCGCCCAACTGCACTTGATCCCTGTGGCGAGGGGGCTTGCCCCCGTTGGGCTGCGCAGCAGCCCCAAAGTCCTTCGCCATCAATGCCATTTTGTGAGCGCTGCGCACTCAGACGGGGGCAAGCCCCCTCGCCACAGTTGTGCAGGACAGGAAGTTTATTTACCGCGCTTCGATCCGAAACCCAAACCGCGGGAAGTGCACATGCACCACGCCCGCGCGCTCATCTTCGCGGCGCAGGATCAATTCCTCACGTCCGGCAAACACCAACTCGCCGGCCACCGGATCCACGCCGTAATCGGTCGCCGCGATCAGCACTTGCTGGCCGACTTCAAAACCGTTCGGCTCAGCGAACTGCTCATCCGGCAACGCCGCCGGCGTGGCATTGCGCGATACCTCCAGGGCCTCTTCGGCGGTCATCTCGCTGAACGCGCCATGACCGAAGCCCATCACCCGCGCAAACCACGCCGACACCGCCGGATACGCGTCCACCAGCGGTGCAGTCACCGGCGTCGCTTTGAGAAACCACAGGCAATGCGCCAACGCGAAGTCGGCAATCGACGGTTCACCCAACAGGTAATCGCCCTGCTCACGCTGCAGCTGCAACTCCAGGCGTCCCATGATGGTCGGCCACTGATGGCGCGCCTGCTCGGCGGACAACTTGGTGGCGCTGCCACCGCTGAACAAACCGGCGCGGTCGGCGAGGAATGCCTTGATCGCTTCCGGCGGCAGTTTGCCGAAGCGCACGGCGATCGATTCCGGTTGGAACACCAGGCTCACCGCGTGCTGGAACACCACCGAATCGGCCCACGCAGCGAAACTCGCGGCGATCATTTCCTGACCTTCCGGGAAGAACGCCGGCAAGGCTTTTTCCTGCTCCAGACACCGCGCGATCAACGCGGTGTCGCAGTAGATATCGGCGCCGATCTGCAACACCGGGGTCTTGCGATAGCCGCCGGTCAATGCGGTCAGATCAGGTTTTGGCATCACCGGCGAGATCTTCACCGAGCGCCACGACAGGCCTTTGAAGCCCAGCAGCAGACGGGCCTTTTCGGCAAAAGGGGATGTCGGGTAGTTGTGAAGAATCAGCTCTGACATGCTCGGCTCCGCCGCACGGATAAAGGAATTCGCAGCTTAGCCTGCAATTGATTGGCGGCCTACGGCTCGGCGTGATGGGAACTTATCAGTCAGATTGATAAGTCTGCACCAGGCATTCCTTGGCGCTTTTCTTGAGTTTTTTGATCAGCCGTTCCTGGCGCAGCGCATCGCTTTTGTCGCGGCACAGTTCGGTGTAAACCAGCGCCACGGCCGGGCTGGAGAGAAAGTAGCGCGCGCCTTTGCCGCTCTGGTGCGTGGCAAAACGGCGCAGCGGATCGTTGCTGATCCCGCAGTAAAGCGAACCGTTGGCCGCGCGCACCAGGTAAACAAACCAGGGTTTGCTCACCGGGGCTTGGGCGTCGGCGGGGATTTCGCTGAGGGTGTTCACGTGGCGATCAAGGCTTGAAAGAAAACAAGCGGCGATCTTATCAGCGACTGGCCTGGAATGCCCTCAGCCCCTTCAACGCCTGCGCGCGCACGGCGTTGCGCACCAGCGGCGTCCAGCCCAGCAACAGACCTTTGGTACCAAGCGCCTGACGCGACCAGCGCCACAGGTCGAAGTGGTCGTGGTGCTCGCAGATCTTGCCGTCGCGAAAAACAAATCGCGCCTGAATGTTATTGACCACGGTGTTGCCGGTCTGGCTGAACAGGTAAGTCGCGACCCAATGGGCGCCGCCCGTGCGCTCGTCGCTGCGCACGTTGTCGAAGGTCAGGGAAAAGTCCTTGGCGCGGGTGGTGAGCATGCGCCACATGTCGCCGGCATCGCGGCCACGCAACTCGCCGAACGCCGGATCACTGAACACCACGTCATCGGCGTAGCAGGCGCTCATCGCTTCGGCGTCCAGGCGTTGGAAAGCCTCGTAGAAACGGCTGATCAAAGCGTTGTGGGCGTCACTCATGGGCAGGCTCCGTGCGGCGGCGAATGGCTGGAAAGGATGGCTGCACGATAATCTGCAAAGACGCGAAACACTATCGGCATTCGTGGGCCGAATGCCGACAGTGTGCGCGCGTCAGACTTTTTCGCTGGTGACTTGCACGTACAGCGAACGCCCGGCGCCGAGCCCGGCGACGATTGCGCCGAGGCCGATGATGCCGAAGATCCAGCCCAGTGCATTCCAGCCACCGGTCAAGTCGTGGACGATGCCGACCGCGAACGGCCCCATCGACGCCAAGGTGTAGCCGAAACCCTGGGCCATGCTCGACAGGTTGGCGGCGACATGCGAATCACGCGAACGCAGCACGATCAAGGTCAGCGCCAGGCTGAACGTGCCGCCCTGCCCCAGACCGAGCAGAATCGCCCAGCCCCACAAACCTTCAATCGGCGCGTAGAGGCAGCCGAACAGGCCGCCGAGAGTCAGCAACATGACGATGACAATCGCCAAACGCTGATCCTTGCCGCGCGTTGCCAGCCACGGTGCGGCCAGTGAGCTGGCGAGTTGCACGATCACCGAGCCCGACAGCACCAGACCGGCCTGGGTCGGCGTCAGTCCACGGCCGATCAGGATCGACGGCAACCAGCCAAACACGATGTACGCCAGCGACGATTGCAGGCCCATATAGAGCGTTACTTGCCAGGCCAATGGATCGCGCAACAAACCGCGAACCCGGTAGGCAACGTTGTGCGAGCCGTGTTTCTGGCCGACTTGCGGCAACCAGAAAATCGCCGCGACCAGCGCCGGAATCACCCAAAATCCAAGACCCAACGCCCAGCTCTGGTCGAAGTGTTCGCTCAGCGGCACGGTCGCGCCCGCCGCCATCGCCGCGCCCAGACACAGCGCCATGGTGTAGACACCGGTCATGGTGCCGGCCTGTTTCGGGAAGTCGCGTTTGACGATGCCCGGCAACAACACGCCGATCACGCCGATGCTCGCGCCGGCCATGACGCTGCCGGCGAACAGGCCGATTTCACCGAAAGAACTGCGCAGGATAATCCCGCCAGCCAACGTCAAAAGAATCCCCAGCACCACGCGTTCGGCGCCAAAACGCCGCGCGAGGATCGGCGCCAGTGGCGCGAACAAACCGAGGCAGAGCACCGGCAACGTGGTCAGCAAACCGGCTTGCGCGGCGGACAATCCGAGCGTCTTCGAGACGTCGCTGAGCATCGGCGCCATGCTCGACAACGCCGGGCGCAGGTTCAGCGCGACCAGGATCAGCCCGAGCAATAACAGCCACGGCCGGCGCAGAAGCGGCTGACTGCGCTGGACCGTTTCGTCATCGGCCTCGGCGTCGATCAGCAGCTCTTCGAGCTTGTTTGCGGGGAGATGGCTGTGCTTGGCAGGCATGGGGTTCTCGTTTTCAAAGTACTTGGTTTCAAAGTGCTTGGTTTCAAGGTGCTTGGTTTCAAGGTTCATTGATCAACTGCCTCGACAGGGCTTTGGCCCGTTCCGGGTCGCGTTGCTCGACGGCGTCGAGCAATTCGACGTGCAGATCGAAGACTTCCTGGCGTCGTGGGGTGATGTTCAAGGTCTGGCGCAATTGCGCGCCGACGATGCTTGAGAAGTAGCGATACAACTCGCTGAGCGTCGGGTTGTGTGCGGCATCGACCAGACGCCGGTGGAACACCAGATCGCAGGCGATGTAGCTGTCGAGATCGCCGTGGTAATGACTGCCGCTGACGCCCAGGGCTTCGCGCAACGCGACGAGGTCTTCGTCGGTGCGGCGCAGTGCAGCGAGGCCGATGGCTTCGACTTCGAGGATGTGCCGGGTTTCTCGCGCCTGTTCGAGCGAGCAGCGCGACAGGGCCTTCATGGTGTCGAGCGGGTCGATGATCGCGCGCAGGTAACTGCCATCACCCTGGCGGATTTCGATCAACCCGGAAAACGCCAAGACGCGCATGGCTTCGCGCACGGTGTTGCGGCTGATGCCGAGTTCGGCGGACAGCTCGGGTTCGGTCGGCAGGCGCTCGCCGACCGCCCAGACGCCTGCAGTAATGCGTTGGCGCAGTTGGTCCAGAGCCTGATCGACCAGGGAACGTTTGATCAGTGGAGACATGTCAGACATAAGAATTCGCCCTTTCATCCAATCATAGGATGAATTTTTTGACATGTTAGTCAGCAATCTTTTGTAACGCAATGCCCCCGTAGGAGCGAGGCTTGCCCGCGAAGGCTGGGTGTCAGCTGCATATCTGTCCCTGACATGACGCTTTCGCGGGCAAGCCTCGCTCCTACAATGCTCTGGAATCCAGGCATAAAAAAACCCGGAACAAGTCCGGGTTTTTCTCAATGCCTGTACTGAATCAATGCAAAATCTGGCTCAGGAACAGTTTGGTCCGATCGTTCTGCGGGTTGTCGAAGAAGTCGTTCGGCGCCGCTTGTTCGACGATTTCGCCCTTGTCCATGAAGATCACGCGGTTGGCCACGGTGCGCGCGAAACCCATTTCGTGGGTCACGCACAACATGGTCATGCCGTCTTCAGCCAGGCCGATCATGGTGTCCAACACCTCTTTGACCATCTCGGGATCGAGCGCCGAAGTCGGTTCGTCGAACAGCATGATTTTCGGTTTCATGCACAAGGCGCGGGCAATCGCCACACGCTGTTGCTGACCGCCGGACAGTTGCCCCGGGAATTTATGCGCCTGCTCCGGAATGCGTACGCGTTCCAGGTAATGCATGGCGATTTCTTCAGCCTTGCGCTTGGGCATCTTGCGCACCCACATCGGCGCCAGCGTGCAGTTCTGCAGGATGGTCAGGTGCGGGAACAGGTTGAAGTGCTGGAACACCATGCCGACTTCGCGGCGCACCGTTTCGATCTGCTTGAGGTCGTTGGTCAGCTCCACGCCGTCCACCACAATGCGCCCCTGCTGGTGTTCTTCCAGACGATTGAGGCAACGAATGGTGGTCGATTTGCCCGAACCCGACGGCCCGCACAGGACGATACGTTCACCCTGTTTGACATTAAGGTTGATGTCTTTCAACACGTGGAACTGGCCGTACCACTTGTTCACGCCCTGCATCTGAATAATGCCTTCAGGGCTCACAGGCTGTTTGATCGCTTCACTCATAAACTACGCTCCTAACGCTTGTGGCCAGTGTCCAGCTTACGTTCCAAATGCATGGAATAGCGGGACATACCAAAACAGAAAATCCAGAACACCAGGGCCGCGAATACGTAGCCTTCAGTCGCCATGCCCAGCCATTTCGGGTCGGCGGCGGCTTGTTTGACGCTGTTGAGCAAGTCGAACAGGCCGATGATGATCACCAGGCTTGTGTCCTTGAACAGCGCAATGAAGGTGTTGACGATGCCGGGGATCACCATTTTCAGGGCTTGCGGCAGAATCACCAGGCCCATGCTGCGCCAGTAACCGAGGCCCATTGCGGCGGCCGCTTGGTACTGACCTTTAGGGATCGCTTGCAGACCGCCGCGCACCACTTCCGCCACGTAGGCCGACTGGAACAGGATCACGCCGATCAGTGCGCGCAGCAATTTGTCGAAGTTCATGCCTTCAGGCAGGAACAACGGCAGCATCACCGAGG
Organism: Pseudomonas sp. 43NM1; assembly: GCF_002836905.1. Taxonomy (NCBI): domain Bacteria; kingdom Pseudomonadati; phylum Pseudomonadota; class Gammaproteobacteria; order Pseudomonadales; family Pseudomonadaceae; genus Pseudomonas; species Pseudomonas sp. 43NM1. Next base: position 8,804 of record NZ_MKGS01000005.1, read on the forward strand.
ACATGAACAGCACCGTGATCAACGGCACGCCGCGCCAGAATTCGATGAAGGTCACGCAGACCACACGAATTGCCGGCATGTTCGAACGACGACCCAGCGCCAGCACAATCCCCAGCGGCAATGCACCGGCAATCCCGACAGTGGCGATCACCAGGGTCAGCATCAAGCCGCCCCATTGGCTGGTCGCCACGTTGGTCATGCCGAAGATGCCGCCATGCAACAGGAAGAACGCAATGATCGGGTACGCCACCAGAAAGCTCAGGCCGTAGACCGCTTTGCGCTGGAAGCGCGAGATGAACAACGGCGCCACGCCGATCACCGCCAGCCACACGGTCAGGTCGACGCGCCAGCGCAGTTCGGTCGGGTAGTAGCCGTACATGAACTGGCCAAAACGCTGTTGGATGAACACCCAGCAGGCGCCTTCCTTGGTGCAGTCGGCGCGGGTGGTGCCGACCCAGTTGGCGTCGAGGATTGCCCAGTGCAGGATCGGCGGCACGACGAGGTAGATGAGGTAGAACGCGAACAGGGTCAGCAGGCTGTTGATCCAGCTGGAGAACATGTTTGCGCGCATCCACGCCACCACGCCGATGCTGCTGCTCGGCGGTGGCATGTCAGGTTTGAAAGTATGGGATGTCATGCGCGTTTCCTCACCGTTCGATCAGCGCAATGCGCTTGTTGTACCAGTTCATCAGCAGGGAAATGCTGATACTGATCGCCAGGTACACGCTCATGGTGATGGCAATTACTTCGATCGCCTGCCCGGTCTGGTTAAGCACCGTACCGGCAAACAACGAAACCATTTCCGGGTAACCGATACCGGCCGCCAGCGAGGAGTTTTTCGCCAGGTTGAGGTATTGGCTGGTCAGCGGCGGGATGATCACGCGCAGGGCTTGCGGAATGATCACCTTGCGCAGCGTCGGCCCGTTGCGCAGCCCGAGCGAACGCGCAGCTTCGGTCTGGCCGTGGCTGACCGACTTGATGCCGGAACGCACGATTTCGGCGATGAACGCTGCGGTGTAAACGGTCAGCGCCAGGGTCAACGCCAGCAGTTCCGGGATCAACACCCAGCCGCCGACGAAGTTGAAGCCTTTGAGCTCAGGCATTTCCCAGTGCAGCGGCGCGCCGAAGATCAGTGCGCACAGCGCGGGAATGACGATGATGATCGCCAGCCCGGTCCAGAACTTGTGGAACGGCACGCCGGTCGCTTCGAAACGTTTATTGGCCCAACGGCACATCAGCACGATGGCCACGATGGCGATGACGACGCTGACGACGAACGCCCAGAAACCGTCCGCTGCCAACGCGGCCGGCATGTTCAAGCCACGGCTGCTGACGAAGAACGTGTCCGCGAAGTTGTGGCTGGCGCGCGGCCCCGGCATGGTCAGGAATACGGCGAAGTACCAGAAGAGGATTTGCAGCAGCGGCGGAATGTTACGGAAAACCTCCACGTAAACCGTCGCCAGCTTGCTGATGATCCAGTTCGGCGACAGCCGCGCCACGCCGACGATAAACCCGAGCAGCGTTGCCAGGATCACGCCGATAAACGTCACCAGCAGGGTGTTGAGCAGACCGATGACAAACACCCGGGCATACGTGTCCGATTCGGTGTAGTCGATCAGGTGTTGCGCGATGCCGAACCCGGCACTGCGGTCCAGAAAGCTGAAGCCGGAAGTGATGCCCCGGTGTTGCAGGTTGGTTTGCGTATTGTCGAACAGATACCAGCCCATCGCGACGACCGCGACGATGGTGATGATCTGAAATAGCCACGCACGCACTTTTGGATCGCTGAGGCTGAGCCTCTGCTTTGGCGCGCCGATTGATTTTTGCATGAAGTGCCCCGCAAAGAATGGAACAGAACATCACCCGGTGGTTGGCCCACCGGGTGACAGAACCATCAGCGCACTGGTGGTGCGTATTGAATGCCGCCGTTGGTCCACAGGGCGTTCAGGCCACGGTCGATTTCCAGCGGAGTAGTCTTGCCGAGGTTTTTCTCGAAGATTTCGCCGTAGTTGCCGACTTGGGAAACGATCTTGACGACCCAGTCCTTCGGCAGTTTCAGGTCTTTACCGTATTCGCCGTCAGCACCCAACATACGGGCAACGTCAGGGTTTTTGGTCGACTTGGCTTCTTCCAGAACGTTTTTCGAAGTGATGCCGGCTTCTTCGGTGTTCAACAGCGCGTAGCCAACCCAGCGAACGATCGCCAGCCACTCGTCATCGCCGTTACGCACGACTGGACCCAGTGGTTCTTTGGAAATGGTTTCCGGCAGTACCACGTAGTCTTTCGGTGCAGCCAGTTTGCTGCGCTGTGCGTAGAGCTGCGACTTGTCGGAAGTCAGCACGTCGCAACGACCGGATTCCAGCGACTTGGCGCTTTCATCGGAGGTGTCGAAAGTGATCGGGGTGTACTTCAGGCCGTTGGCGCGGAAGTAGTCGGACACGTTCAGTTCGGTGGTGGTACCGGCCTGGATGCAGATGGTTGCGCCATCCAGTTCCTTGGCACTTTTCACGCCCAGCTTGCTGTTGGCGAGGAAGCCAACGCCGTCGTAGTAAGTGATGAAGCCAGGGAATTTCAGGCCCATGCCGGCGTCACGCGAGCTGGTCATGGTGGTGTTGCGGGAGAGGATGTCGATCTCGCCGGACTGCAACGCGGTGAAGCGCTCCTTGGCGTTCAACTGGCTGAACTTGACCTTGTTTGCGTCGCCGAATACGGCAGCGGCCACAGCGCGGCAAACGTCAGCGTCGATCCCGAGGATCTTGCCGGTGGAGTCCGGAACCGAGAAACCCGGCAAACCGTCACTCACACCGCACTGTACGAAACCTTTTTTCTGCACTGCATCCAGGGTTGCACCCGCCTGAGCGAACCCGCTGACACCGAGCACTGCAGCTGCAGTCACGATAGCCAGGGTGGATTTCAACATTTTCATTCAAACCTCCAGTTTTGCTCTTGTTGTGTCGGAGCGTGAGTCCAGTCGCACCCTTTTGAGGCGTTGTCGACCCGTGTTGGCTTTTTTTGGGGTCAACCGACTTCAGGACCTAGCTATGAGTCTATTAGGAGAAAATCCACACCGTGGACCACTCGCTTCTCACCAATCGGCCGAACGGGCTGTAGCCCTTTCACGTTCGCGAAGCCCGTAACGGCCACTGGCGAACATCCATCACCGGATTCTTTGCTATCCCGCCACCAGCAGTACCCTGATAGTGTTACCGCCAGGGGCGAGATTGGTTGCACCGGTTTCCCCATAGCAAAGCCCGTACCACACCGCTCGCTCAAGCGATTCAGCGACAGGTCAATAGCAAAACTTGTAGCCTTGCGACATCTTCTTAACGGATAAACCAACCGCGCCCTCGAATCACGCACTCAATGAGAGCGCACGCACACATTTGGAGCAGACATGACCCAGCCCTTGATTCTTCAGCCCGGCAAGCCCGTAGACGCCTGCGTAATCTGGCTGCACGGCCTGGGCGCCGACCGCTACGACTTCCTTCCGGTGGCCGAGGCGTTGCAGGAGACTCTCCTGACCACACGCTTCGTTTTGCCCCAGGCGCCGACCCGCGCAGTGACCATTAATGGTGGTTACGAGATGCCGAGCTGGTACGACATATTGGCCATGAACCCGGCCCGCGCGATCAGCCGCGAACAGTTGGATGAGTCGTCGCAAATGGTCATTGATTTGATCGAAGAGCAGAAGGCCAGCGGAATAGACGCCTCGCGGATTTTTCTCGCCGGGTTTTCCCAGGGCGGCGCGGTAGTGTTACACAGTGCTTTCCTCAAACTGGAAGGCACGCTCGGTGGCGTACTAGCCCTGTCGACTTATGCACCGACGTTCAGCGATGAACTGCAGTTGTCGGCCAGCCAGCAGCGCATTCCGGTGCTGTGCCTTCACGGCCAGTACGATGAGGTGGTGCAAAACGCCATGGGCCGCAGCGCTTACGAGCATTTGAAGCTGCGTGGTGTCACCGTGACATGGCAGGAATACCCAATGGGCCACGAAGTGTTACCCGAAGAAATTCGCGATATCGGCACTTGGCTCGCCGAGCGCTTGGGTTAACTGACTGTTTGTCAGCGCTACCTGTTAAAGCGCTGCCTATTAATAGGAAACGACCCTCGTTTAATCATCCCGCTACGCCGCGCCCGATTCTTGCATTACACTGGCCGGCGTACATTCCTTAACCAATCGATGAGATGACCGTGCTCAAAGCACTCAAAAAAATGTTCGGTAAAAGCGAGGCTGAGCAGCTCGCGCCAGTCGCCAGCGCTGCGTCTCCAACCCCCAGCCACCGCACCGACGGTCGTCAGCCTGGCCGGACCGCTGCTGTAGCGGCACCGAAACACGAGCCTGTGACCACACCGGCCGCCCCACCCGTCGAAGCCATCGCTGCGGAACTGCCGCTCAGCGAAGCGCCAAAACCGGTAAAACCGCGTCGCGAACCGAAGCCGAAAGCGCCGGTCATTCCCTGGAAGCTCGAAGATTTCGCCGTCGAGCCGATGGAAGGTAAAACCCGTTTCCACGATTTCAAACTCGCCCCGGAACTGATGCACGCCATCCAGGACCTGGGTTTCCCGTATTGCACGCCGATCCAGGCGCAAGTCCTCGGTTTCACCCTGGCCGGCAAAGACGCCATCGGTCGCGCCCAGACCGGCACCGGCAAAACCGCCGCGTTCCTGATCTCGATCATCACCCAGTTGCTGGAAACCCCGCCGCCCAAGGAACGCTACATGGGTGAACCGCGGGCGCTGATCATCGCGCCAACCCGCGAACTGGTGGTGCAGATCGCCAAGGACGCCGCCGACCTGACCAAGTACACCGGCCTCAACGTCATGACGTTTGTCGGCGGCATGGATTTCGACAAGCAGCTCAAGCACCTCGAAGCGCGCCACTGCGACATCCTCGTCGCCACGCCGGGCCGTTTGCTCGACTTCAACCAGCGCGGCGACGTGCATCTGGACATGGTCGAAGTCATGGTCCTCGACGAAGCCGACCGCATGCTCGACATGGGTTTCATCCCGCAAGTGCGGCAGATCATTCGTCAGACGCCGCCGAAGAACGAGCGCCAGACGCTGCTGTTCTCCGCGACCTTCACCGAAGACGTGATGAACCTCGCCAAGCAATGGACCACCGAGCCGTCGATCGTCGAGATCGAATCGCAGAACGTCGCCAGCGAAAACGTCGAGCAACACATCTACGCGGTGGCCGGTGCCGACAAATACAAATTGCTCTACAACCTCGTGACCGATAACGGTTGGGAGCGGGTGATGGTCTTCGCCAACCGCAAGGATGAAGTGCGGCGCATCGAAGAACGCCTGGTGCGCGACGGCGTCAACGCCGCGCAACTGTCGGGCGACGTGCCGCAGCACAAGCGCATCAAGACGCTCGAAGGGTTCCGCGAAGGCAAGATTCGCGTGTTGGTGGCCACCGATGTTGCCGGTCGCGGCATTCACATCGACGGCATCAGCCACGTGATCAACTTCACCCTGCCGGAAGTGCCGGACGATTACGTGCACCGCATCGGCCGTACTGGCCGCGCAGGCGCCGATGGCGTGTCGATCAGCTTCGCCGGCGAAGACGATTCCTATCAGTTGCCGTCCATCGAAGCGCTGCTGGGTCGCAAGATCAGCTGTGAAACGCCACCGACGCATCTATTGCGCGCGGTCGAGCGCAAGCGCCCGTAACCCAGGACGCATGGAAAGAGGCGCAGCCGGCAACGGACTGCGCTTTTTTTTCGCCCGGCTTCCAAGCGGTGCTTGTCGGATACAACTAAATGTCCATAATGGACAAATTAGTTTATTCGCAAGTTTTTCCACCGCGCTCGGAGCCGATCATGTCTTCTACTCCTCAAGTGATTAATCAGGCTCAGGCCCGCGAACTGCTGGCACAGGTCGACGTGCCGCAGATCCTGCGCAAACTGTTCCGCGACCTCGCTGCCGGGCAAGCCGTGCAGCCGCCGCAGCAATGGGTGGAATTTCCCAAGGGCGCCGGCGACTTCATCAATTTTCAGGGTGTGCTCGCCGAGGATGGCGTTTACGGGATCAAGACCTCGCCCTACATCGTCCGCGACCAAGGCCCGTTGGTGACCGCGTGGACGCTACTGATGTCGATGCACACCGGCCAGCCGCTGTTGCTCTGCGATGCCGGCGAATTGACCACGGCGCGCACGGCGGCGACCACCGCTGTGGCGGTCGATGCCCTTGCGCCGCTGAACGCGCGGCGACTGGCGATCATCGGCAGCGGCAAAGTCGCGCAAGCGCATCTGCATTACGTGAAAACGCTGCGCGACTGGCAGAGCATCAACCTGTACTCACCCGGTTTGCGCTCGCTGGATGCCGAGGCGCGAGCATGTTTGCAGCAGCTTGATCCACGGCTGAAGCTGGTCGACAGCCGTGAGGCGGCAATCGACGATGCTGACGTGGTCATGCTGTGCACCTCGTCCGCCGGACCGGTGATTGATCCGGCCAGTTTGCGCAAACCGACGCTGATCACGTCGATCAGCACCAACGCGCCGCGCGCCCACGAAGTGCCGCCGCAGCGCCTGAATGACATGCAGGTGTTCTGCGACTATCGTCAGACCACGCCGGGCGCGGCCGGGGAAATGTTGATCGCGAGTGAGCAGCACGGCTGGCATTCGGATCTGATTATCGGAGACTTGCCCGAGCTGTTGAGCGGCCAGGTGCAACGCCCTGAATATGATCGCCATGTGTTCTTCCGCTCAATTGGCCTGGGCCTGGAAGATATAGCGCTGGCGAATGCGATTTATCAACTCCAGCACTAACACCGCGATCCCTTGCAGGAGCGAGGCTTGCCCGCGAAGGCGGCGTACCAGTGACGTTGATGTTGGATGTGCTGACGTCTTCGCGGGCAAGCCTCGCTCCTACAGGGATCTTGAAAATTTCGGCATTTGCGCACCACAGGAGACGTTCATGAGCCAGGCAGATTTCATCATCATCGGCGGCGGGATTGCCGGCGCTTCCACTGGCTATTGGCTGTCGCAGCACGCGCGCGTGATCGTGCTGGAGCGCGAGAGCCATCCGGCTTATCACTCGACCGGACGTTCGGCGGCGTTGTACACGGCCGCTTACGGCACGCCGCAAGTGCGCGCACTGACCCAGGCCAGCCGCGACTTTTTCGATGCACCGCCGAGTGGTTTCTGCGATCACCCGTTGCTGACGCCACGCGGCGAAATGACCGTGGATTTCACCGGAGACCCGGCCGAGCTGACCAATCAATACCTCAGCGCCAAAGCCACCGTGGCGCAAATGCAGTTGCTCACCGCCGATGAAGCCTGCGCCCGCCTGCCGATTCTGCGCCGGGAAAAAGTCCACGGCGCGCTGTACGACCCGACCGCCAGCGACATCGACACCGACGCGTTGCATCAAGGCTATTTGCGCGGAATCAAACGCAATGGCGGCGAGATTCACACCAACAGCGAAGTGCTGAGCCTGACCCGCGACGCCGACGGCCAGTGGCAGGTGGAAACCGGCGAACAGCGTTTCAGCGCGCCAGTGATCATCAACGCCGCTGGCGCCTGGGCTGACAAGATTGGCCAGATGGCCGGCGCGCAGGCGCTGGGCCTGCAACCGAAACGCCGTGCGGCGTTCATCTTCGCCGGTCCGGAAGGGGTGAACATTCATCACTGGCCGATGCTGGTGGCGCTCGACGAATCTTTCTACATGAAGCCCGACGCCGGGGTGTTCCTCGGCTCGCCGGCCAACGCCGACCCGGTCGAACCGCACGACGTGCAGCCCGAAGAACTCGACATCGCCATGGGCATCTACCAGATCGAGGAAGCCACCACGCTGACCATCCGCCGACCGACACGGACCTGGGCCGGGCTGCGCAGTTTTGTCCGCGACGGTGATTTGCTCGCGGGTTTCGATAGTCAGGTGCCGGGGTTGTTCTGGGTTGCGGCGCAGGGCGGTTATGGCATTCAGACGTCGCCGGCGATGGGCCTGGCCAGCGCTGCGCTGGTTCGCGGTGAAGCGCTGCCGGAACAACTCAGCCGCTTCGGCCTCGACGCGGCGATGCTCTCCCCCGCCCGGCTGGGTTGAAGCGCCTGGCTGCGTCAGACGTGAGTGACGTCCACAGACGATTGCGGCAAACTTCCAGCGCCCTGCTCGATGGGGCGCTGACGTTGCCTGGAGTGACCTGTATGAATGCACCTGAAACAGACTCGGCCCTGGCTGCTTCGTCTCTCGACAACTATCGGGCGATTGCCGACGCCATCGCCACGCTGTTCTTCCCTCACGCCGAGGTGGTGCTGCACGATTTGCGCACGCAGAAAGTCGATTACATCGCCAACAACTTGTCGAAACGCGAGATCGGTGATGACTCGTCGCTGGAAGACATGCTCAGCGAGGAAGTCAGCGAACGAAACATCGGGCCGTACGAAAAGCTCAATTGGGACGGTCAGAAGATTCGCAGCCTGAGCAGCGTCTTGCGCGACAGCGACGGTCATCCGCTGGCGGTGCTGTGCATCAATCTGAATATTTCGCTGTTTGAGAACGCCAAGGCTGCGCTGGACTTGTTCCTGTCGCCGAGCAAGTTGATCCCGCAACCCGATTCACTGTTTCGCGATGACTGGCAGGAGCGCATCAACACCTTCCTGCACGCCTGGCTGCGCGAGCGTCAGTTGAGCCTGAGCGTGCTGACCCGCGACCACAAACGCGAGCTGGTATTGGCGCTGCATGCCGAAGGCGCGTTCAAGGGCAAAAGCGCCTCCAACTATGTGGCCAACGTGCTGAACATGGGGCGGGCGACGGTTTACAAGCATTTGAAGGAGTTGAAGGGTTAGACCTTCAGAGGTGGGTTGTTTTATCGGGCCTCTTCGCGGGCAAGCCTCGCTCCTACAGGAATCCGCATTCCATCTGTAGGAGCGAGGCTTGCCCGCGAAGGCGGTCTATCAATCGCCGTAGATGTCGGTCTTGAAATACTTGTCGGAAATCTTCTGATATTCGCCACTCGCGCGAATGCCATCAATCGCGGTGTTCAGCTCGCTGACCAGCTCGCTATTGCCTTTGCGCACAGCAATCCCGGCGCCCTCGCCGACGTATTTCGGGTCCTTGAGTTCCGGCCCGACAAACGCGTAACCCTTGCCGCGCGGCATCGACAGGAAGTCATTCAGCGGAATGGTGTCGGCAAAAATCGCGTCAAGACGACCGGCCGCCAAGTCCATGTAAATCTCTTCGTTGTTGCTGTAGCGCTTGACGTTGACGCCCTTCGGCTCAAACACCTCGGTGGCAAAACGGTCGGTAGTGGTCGCGCGTTGCACGCCGACATTCTTGCCTTTGAGGCTCGCGTATTGATCGTCGACCACTGCGCCGTCCTTCATCACCAGCCGCGATGAAGTGAAGTAATACTTGTGGGTGAAATCCACCGACTTCTTGCGGTCTTCGTTGATGGTCATCGACGACAGCGCCATGTCGATTTTCTTCACTTTCAGCGAAGGGATCAGACCGTCGAACTCGCCTTCGACCCACACGCATTTGGCCTTCATCTGCGCGCACAGGGCATTGCCGATGTCGTAGTCGAAACCGACGATTTCACCTTTGTCAGTTTTCGAGGCGAATGGCGGGTAAGCCGCTTCGATGCCGATGCGCAGGGTCTTGTCGGCGGCAAACGCAGCGCTGCACGCCAACAGGCTCAGGGCCAGACCGGTGATGAGGGGGAATTTCTTCATGTTTGTTCTCTCGCGGGTTGTTGTTGGTTTGGCAAGACAGAAGAAGAGCTGAACGTGGTGCGATGACATTTTTGTACTTGGAAATCCATACTGGACTTTTACGTACAAATGGTCAATTGGGCAAGCGGGATGGTGGGGGGC
>NZ_MKGS01000006.1:0-18582 GCF_002836905.1 Pseudomonas sp. 43NM1
CGTTCGGCTGCGCAGCAGTCGCCAAACCAATCCCCGCGCATGTTCAGGTTTACCGCGCACACCGGATTGGCGAGGACTTCGTCCTCGAACGCAGCCTCGCGGGCTCGGCAGCTGCTACAGGGCACGTGCGCAGTGGTCGTCGGTCAGGGTGAGCGGCCAAAACGAATTGAAGCGCTAGCCGAGAAAGCCCTAAACCCATAACCCCCTTGTAGCAGCTGCCGAGCAACGCGAGGCTGCGTTCGGCTGCGCAGCAGTCGCCAAACCAATCCCCGCGCATGTTCAGGTTTACCGCGCACACCGGATTGGCGAGGACTTCGTCCTCGAACGCAGCCTCGCGGGCTCGGCAGCTGCTACAGGGGTGGTGTTACCAATTGATCTTCAAATACTGTTTCACCAACGCGGTCACCCGACTTCGATCGGTGCGATTCGAGTGCCCGTCATTGTCGACATCCGAACTCAAAATCACTTCCAGCCTGCCGTCGTTATCCTGATCATGCGCCGCAGCCTTATAGGCAATCTGCGCACCGTCATGAAAATGCAGCCGCACCGTTTCCGCTGTACCATCGCCTGAAGGGTTCTGCGAGAAAATCCGCAGGTGTCGCTCCTCGCCTTCCCCAATGTTGAACCACGCGCATTTCAAATAGGTTTTACCCAGCACCTTGAGGCGCAGCAACTCCGCCGCCGTCGCCTCGCGCAACAGCCGGTCATCCTCATAAAACCGGAAAAGCAGAAAATCCCCGACGCCCTGCGCGCTTCGATCCTGCGCCACCACTTTCAAATAACGCATCCGTGCGTCCTCTTGGAAAAACCCAGCTTGCAGCGCCACGGCAGCGCAATCCATCCGCCGTTTCCGAATGTCCTGTGCGACGGGTCAGCGCGTCACGCCAGACAAAAGCCGCAACGCCTTGTCCCTCAACACCGCAAGGTCCATCACCGGCACGTGCATTTGCTTGGCTTGCTCATCCCACTGGCGCATGCGCAAGCTGATCGCGCATAACGGATCGCGCTCGAAATCCTCGGCCTCGGCCAGCGTCATCACGCCGCCCTGATAGTCGAGCGTGCGACGGCTGGCTTCGCTCAAGCGCTGGAAATAACCCGGCTGTTTCAACGTCAGGTAACGCTTGGCTTGCACGTGATATTCCACCAGCCGCGCCAGGCGTTCGCTGAAACCGGCGCGGCGCAGGTAATCGGCGCCCAGCCGTTCATGGCTGACCACGCCGAAGCCGCCCATGTTTGGCGCGTGCTCGGCGCAGAGGTGGCCGATGTCATGGAAGAACGCCGCGAGCACCACTTCGTCGTCGAAACCCTCGGCCATCGCCCGTTCGGCGGCTTGCGACATGTGCTCGATTTGCGACACCGGTTCGCCGATGTAATCGCTGTCGCCGAAGCGTTCGTACAGTGCGAAAACCTCGGCGATTACTTGCTCGTGGCGTGTCATCAAACCTCTCCCAGCAACATCGCGACATTGCGCTCAGCCAGCGCCGGCCCGACGCTCATGCCGACCCCGGAATGCATCAGCGCCACACTGACGCCGGGTTGCGGGCGCAGGAACGAGAACGGTCCCGGCCCTCTTGCGCCGTAGACGCCCTGCCATCGCTCGATCACCTGAATCCGGCAGTCCAGGGTTTGTTCGGCCAGTTCGATCATCCAGTTGTCGACTTGCTCGGCGTTGAATGGCGACGGATCGCGGCCGTAATGGTGGGAATCGCCGATGATCAGTTCGCCGTAAGGCGTCGGGCTGATCAGCAGATGGATGCCGTTGTCATGCAGGTGCGGCGTCTCGCGCAGGATTTGCGCTTGCACGGCGGCGGCTTCCGGCAAGTCGGCGAAGGCGCCGTAGTGCACGCAACTCAACCCGGTGAGCAACGCGTGTTGCAGCTTGAGAGTGAGCAGCGGCCGCGCGCGCAGCATTTGCAGACGACAGATTTGAGGGTCGAGCGCGGCAATCGGCTCGGCGAGCAACGTCTGATAATCGTGGCCGGAGCAGACGATGATCTGTTCGGCGCTGAAACTGCCAGCGGTGCTGTGCAAGCGGCCGGGCTCGATGTCGCGCACCAGCGTCGAGAAGTGAAACTCGACGCCGAGTTCGCTGTGCAGATAGTTGATCAGCGCCGGAATGGCTTCGCGCGAATACAGTTGTTGATCGTCCAGACCGTGCAGCGCCGCGCGATGATGGCTGAACTGGCCGCCGTACAGATCGCGTAACGCGGCACCGCGCAACAGTTCGACGTTGTAGTTGTGTTCAACGGCGCGGCCGGCGCAAAAGGCTTCCAGCAAATGCTCTTCAGCTTCGCTGCGGGCGAACAGGTATGAGCCGTTGCGCTTGAGTTGCAGCCCGGCGACGTTGGCCCAATGCCCCCAGATGTCGCGGCTCGCCTTGGCCAGTTCGAGCATCGGCCCAGGTGGCTAGCCGGTGACCAGCGCCTGACCGAAGTTGCGCACCGAGGCGCCGAGCGGGGTTTCGCTGCGTTCGAAAACGGCGACTTTCAGCCCGCGTCTGGCGGCGGCGTAGGCGTGGGACAAACCGAGAATCCCGGCGCCGACGATGAGCATGTCGTGGTGTTGTGTCATTGAGAGATGTCCTGAATTTGAAGCCGCCTTCGCGGGCAAGCCTCGCTCCTACAGGGAATCGCGTCCCCCTGTAGGAGCGAGGCTTGCCCGCGAAGAGGCCCTTTCAGCCAATAAAGATCTTACTTGGCGACGACTTTCTCGGACTTGCCGTCGTAGCGCTTGCGCCATTCGGCGAGGATTTCGTCGCGATTCTTCGAGGCCCAGGCAAAGTCATTCTTGATCAAACGCTGCTCATAATCGGCCGGCAACTCGGTTTGCGGCTTGGCAATCCCCGGTTGCGCGAGCACCGCAAAGTTCTCTTTGTACAACTCCATCGCCGCCGGGCTTGCCGAGAAGTCCGCGAGCTTCTTCGCCGCTTCTTCGTGTTGCGAACCCTTGATCAGCGCGGTCGCTTCGATCTCCCAACCGAGGCCTTCCTTCGGCAGGATAATGTCCAGCGGCGCGCCTTGACGCTTCAACTGAACCGCCGGGTATTCGAACGAAATACCAATCGGAAACTCACCCGAGGCCGCCAGTTTGCAAGGCTTGGAACCGGAGTGAACGTACTGGCCGATGTTCTGGTGCAAGCCGTCCATGTACGCCCAGCCCTGCTTCTCGCCGAAGGTTTGCAGCCACGCGCTGACGTCGAGGAAACCGGTGCCGGACGAGGCCGGATTGGGCATGACGATCTTGCCTTTGTATTCGGGTTTGGTCAGGTCCTGCCAGCTCAGCGGCTTGCTCAAGCCCTGCTTTTCGGCTTCGACGGTGTTGAAGCAAATGGTCGCGGCCCAGACGTCCATGCCGACCCAGGCTGGCGGGTTGGCGGCATCGCGGTAGTTGCTGCCGATCTTGTCGAGGTCCTTCGGCGCGTAGCTTTGCAGCATGCCTTGCTGATCGAGAATCGCCAGGCTCGACGCCGCCAGTCCCCACACTGCATCGGCTTGCGGACGGGCCTTTTCAGCGAGCAATTTGGCGGTGATGATCCCGGTCGAATCGCGCACCCATTTGATTTCAACGTCCGGGTTGGCTTTCTCGAACGCGTCTTTATAGGTCTTCAGTTGTTCGGCTTCGAGGGCGGTGTACACCGTCAACTCGGTTTTCGCCGCGAAGGCGTTCAGGCTGAAAGCGGTGAGGACAGCAGCGGCCAAGGCCAGGGGCTTGAACATGATCTTTTCCTGTTTTTGAGTTGAGGGTGTGAGTCAGTGGCCGGGCGCGGTTTGCCGCCAGGCCTGGGAGCGGCGCAGCAAACCGCGCGATGCCCAGGCCAGCAGCAGCGACACGCCCGCCGAGGTGAACAGAATCAGGGTCGACATCGCCGCCGCGCCGCCGACATTGCCGGCGTCGTCCATATTCAGCACCGCCACCGCCGCGAGGATGGTGTCGGGGCTGTAGAGGAAGATCGCCGCCGAAACTGTGGTCATCGCCGATACGAACAAATAGCGCACAATGTCCAGCAGCGCCGGCAGGCAAATCGGCACGGTGACGCGCAGGTAATGCCGATACAGCGGCGCTTTCAGCGACAGCGCGGCGGCTTCGAACTCGGCGTCGAGTTGGCGCAGCGCGGTGGTCGCGGTCATTTGCGCGGTGGTCAAATAATGCGCAATGGTGCACACCACCAGCAGCGTCATGGTCCCGTAGAGCACGTGCAACGGGTTGCCGCTGAGATTGAAGAAGAAGACGTAACCCAAACCCAGCACCAGCCCCGGCACCGCCATCGGGATAAAACTGAGCATGCGCAGCGTCAGGTTGAGGCCGCGCTGGCCCTTGGTTTTTTCCATCAGGTAAGCGCCGGTGAAGATCAGCACGCTGCCGATCAACGCGGTGCCCAAGGCCATTTTCACGCTGTTACCGTAGGCCAGCCAGCCGCCGCCCGCCGTGTCGTTGAACTGGTAATGGTTGAGCGACAGCGACAGGTTGTACGGCCAGAATTTCACCAGCGACGAGAACACCGCCATGCCGAACACCAGCAGCAACACCGCGCAGATCAGCAACACAATCGCCAGATAACAGCCATCGCGCAGCTTCGACGGCGCCGGTTGGAACACTTGCGCGCGGCCGCTCATGGCATCGCCCTGGCGCCGCCGCAGCCATGCATCGACGCCAAAACTGAGCAGCGCCGGCAGCAGCAAAACCATGCCGATCAACGCGCCGCGACCAAATTGTTGCTGGCCGACCACGGCTTTGTAGGCTTCCAGCGCTAGCACTTGATAGTCGCCACCGACCACCACCGGCACGCCGAAGTCGGTGATGGTCAGGGTGAACACCAGGCAAAACGCGGCGAACACGGCTTGACGCGTCGCCGGCCAGGTGATGCTGCGAAAGGCTTTCGCCGAACTGGCGCCCATGCTCGACGCCGCATCGAACAATCGCGCGTCCGCCAGCGAAAGCGCTGACAGCAGAATCATCAAGGCGTGTGGGAAGGTGTAGATCACCTCGCCGAGGACAATGCCCCAGAAGCCGTAGATATTGTCCGAGAGCAGTCCGCGCAACATGCCTTGGTTGCCGAACAGATAGACCAGGGCAATCCCCGGCAGCATCGACGGCGCCATCAATGGCAGCAGCGAGATGCCGCGAAAAATGCCTTTGCCGGGAATCAATGTGCGCTGCAACGCGTAGGCAAACAGGTAGGCCAGCGGTACGACAATCGCCGCGACGCTGAGGGAAACTTTCAGGCTATTGCCGAGCAACCAGTGAAAATTTGCGCTGCTCAGCAATTCTCGCGCGGCGAGCAGACCACCGCCCTGCCCGGCTTCGGCGCTGAAGCCGCGCCAGAAGATCGCCAGCAACGGCATCAACACCGCGACACCGAGCAGCATCAGCAGCAGCACTTTGCCGCCGACCACGAACAACCGATCACCAAACTCGGCGCGCGAGGTCTGCCGAACCTGCTTGTGCGCAATCGGCAGCGCGAGGTTCGCGCTCATCAGGCGAACACCTGCAGGCTGCGCGGTGGCAAAGCGACCATGATGTGCTGCGCGCCGAGCCGTGGCATAGCTTCCGGCGCCAGTTCGGCGAGCAAGGCGTGGCCCGGCAATTGATCGAGTTCAAAACTCATGCGGCAGCGATTGCCGAGGAAAGTGATCTCGCGAACCTTGGCCGGGAACAGGTTTTCTTCGTGCACCGGCGGGTTGACGTTGATCGCTTCCGGGCGACAGAACAGCCGACCGGACGCGGTTTTCGCACTGCCCTCGGCCAGGCGCATGTTCATTCCGCCGACCTGCGCATGGCTGTCGCTGCTGCGCTGGAACGGCAGCCAGTTACCCTGACCGACAAATTCCGCAACAAACGGCGTCGCCGGGCGATCGTAGATTTCCTGCGGCGTGGCGTATTGCTCGACTTTGCCGTTGTTCATCACGGCGATGCGATCGGCCATCAGCATCGCTTCGTCCTGATTGTGCGTGACCATCAACGTGGTCACGCCGAGGTTGCGCTGCAATTGGCGCAGCTCGGTGCACAGGTGCTCGCGCACGCGGGCATCGAGGGCTGACATCGGTTCGTCGAGCAGCAATAACGAAGGCGCCGGGGCCAGAGCGCGGGCCAGCGCTACACGCTGTTGTTGGCCGCCGGACAATTGGCCGGGGTACTTTTTCTCGCTGCCGAGCAGGCCGACCAGTTCAAGCATCTGCCCGACGCGCTTGCGCACTTCGTCGCGACCACTGCCGGCGAGGCCGTAGGCAATGTTCGCTTCGACGGTCAGATTGGGGAACAGCGCGTAGGACTGAAACAGAATGCCGTAGTCCCGAGCCTGCGGGGCGAGGTGGGAAACGTCGCGATCACCGAGGTAGAGCTCGCCGCTGTCCTGTTTCTCCAGGCCGGCGATGCAGCGCAGCAAAGTGGTTTTGCCGCAACCCGACGGCCCGAGCAGGCACACCAGTTCACCGGCGGCGACGTCGAGCGAAACATTGTCCAGCGCGGTAAACGCACCGAAGCGTTTCTGCACGCCACGCACTTTCATCGGCGCGCCGGGGTTGGTCAGGGCAGTTGCGTTCGAGTGGTTCATGGACAGACCTCATCAAGCAGATGAAGCCCATCCTAGGTTTGTAATGCGTCCGTCATGTGGCAGCGAGGCAAAAACGACTGATAGTGGTATTCGGGGATTTGGGTTGGGTTATGTGTTGTCTGGTCTGGCGCCTTCGCGGGCAAGCCTCGCTCCTACAATTCGATCGCATTCCCCTGTAGGAGCGAGGCTTGCCCGCGAAGAGGCCCGCATGATCGCTACAGGACTAAGCGGGGGCCATTTCCTGCGCCAATCCGAGGAACGCCGCCGGCAGCCGCGCGCCTTTGCGTTCCTTGAGACAGTACAGGTATTCGGGAATCTGCGGCGCATTCTCGATGGTCAGCACGCGCAATTGCGGATCGTGCGGCACCTCCTGGCGGGCAATGATGCTGATGCCGATATTGCGCAGCACCGCTTCGCGAATCGACTCGCGGCTGCCGATCTCCAACAACGGCCCGAAACCTACACCGGCGCCCGCGAGCAATTCCTCGGTCAGCCGCCGCGTGGTCGAACCCGACTCGCGCATCAACAAGGTATGCCCGGCCAGCGCACTCAGCGGCACATGCTCGTGCACCGCCAACGGATGATTGCGATGCACCGCCAACACCAGCGGATCGCTGCCGAGCACCCGGCGGATCAGCCGCGCGTCGTCGAGCAATTGCGATGACGCAGCGACATCGACGCGGTAATCCTCCAGCGCTTCCAGCACCTGCTGCGAATTGCCGATTTCCACCGAAACTTCGACGTGCGGCAAGCGCTCGCGGAAGGTTTTCACCAGATCCAGAATGTAATACGGCGCCGTCGCGGCGATGCGCAACGTGCCTTGGAGCTGACCACTGTTGCGCAGGAAAAACTCGATATCGGCTTCCTGCTGCAGCAGCGTCTTGACCATCGGCAGCAACCGCGCGCCCTCGTCGCTGACGCTCAGACGGCGGCCGCCACGGTAGAACAGCTCAACCGAATACTGACTTTCCAGATTGCGAATCTGCGTGGTCACCGTCGGTTGGCTCAAGCCGAGCTTCTTCGCTGCCAGGGTAATGCTGCCCAGGCGGGCCACCATGTAAAACGCCTTCAGCTCGGCACTCAGCACAACCGTTCCTCATGCTTATTTGCGCAACAGGCGCAAACCGTTGAACACCACCAACAGGCTCACGCCCATGTCGGCAAATACCGCCATCCACATGGTGGCGATCCCGGCGAAGGTTACCCCAAGAAAGATCACTTTGATGACCAGTGCAAGGGCGATGTTCTGTTTGAGGATGCTCGACGTCTGCCGCGACAGGCGAATGAACGCCGGGATCTTGCGCAGATCGTCGTCCATCAGGGCGACATCGGCGGTTTCAATCGCGGTATCGGTGCCCGCAGCAGCCATCGCAAAACCGATCTCGGCGCGGGCCAGCGCCGGCGCATCGTTGATGCCGTCGCCGACCATGCCGACGTTATGGCCCTGTGCATAAAGCGCTTCGATCGCTTGCAGTTTGTCGGTCGGCAGCAAATCGCCCTTGGCTTCGTCGATGCCGACTTGTGCAGCAATCGCCTGCGCGGTGTGGGCGTTGTCGCCGGTGAGCATCAGGGTTTTGATGCCCAAGTCATGCAGCTGTTGAATCGCTTCGCGGCTGGACTCTTTCACCGTATCGGCCACGGCAAACAGCGCCAATGGGCCGGACTGGTCGAGCAGCAGCACCACGGATTTACCCTGTTTTTCCAGAGCAAACAGCTTCTCTTCCAGCGCTGGGGAGCAAAGATTCAGCTCCTCAACCAGTCGATGGTTGCCCAAGTGGTAGACCTGACCGTCGATTTCGCCGCGCACACCGCGCCCGGCCAAGGCTTCGAAGTTATCCACAACCTGCGGCGCGAATTGCTTATCCACAGCTGCGTTGGCGATGGCCAGCGACACCGGGTGATCGGAACGACCGGCCAGCGCAGCCGCAATGGCCGGGGCGGTTTCGTCGGCAGTCGGATCGAGGGACAAATAGTCGGTCTGCACCGGTTTGCCGTGGGTGATCGTGCCGGTCTTGTCCAACGCCAGGTAATCGAGCTTGTAACCGCCCTCCAGGTACACGCCGCCCTTGACCAGAATGCCTTTGCGCGCCGCTGCCGCAAGGCCGCTGACGATGGTCACCGGCGTCGAAATCACCAGCGCACACGGGCAAGCCACCACCAGCAAGACCAACGCGCGGTAGATCCAGTCGAACCACGCGGCAGCCATGAACAGCGGCGGAATCACTGCCACCGCCAACGCCAGCACGAACACTGCCGGCGTGTAGATTTTCGAGAACTGATCGACGAAACGCTGAGTCGGCGCGCGCGCACCTTGCGCTTGTTCGACCGCGTGGATGATCCGCGCCAGGGTCGAATTATTCGCCGCCGCCGTCACGCTGTATTCCAGCGAACCTGCCTGGTTGATGGTGCCAGCGAAGACTTTGTCGCCGATGGTTTTCTCGATCGGCAGGCTTTCGCCGGTGATCGGCGCCTGATCGATGGTCGAGGTCCCGGAAACCACTTCACCGTCGAGACCAATACGCTCGCCGGGCTTCACGCGCACGCGCGCGCCGAGTTCGATGGCTTTGACATCTTGCTCGAGCCAACTGCCGTCGGCCTGCTGCACCGTGGCTTGCTCGGGGGTCATCTGCATCAGGCCGCCGATGGCATTGCGCGCACGGTCGAGGGATTTCGCCTCGATCAACTCGGCGACGGTGAACAGGAACATCACCATTGCCGCTTCCGGCCACTGGCCGATGAGGATCGCGCCAGTCACCGCGATGCTCATCAGCGCGTTGATGTTCAGGTTGAGGTTTTTCAGGGCAATCCAGCCCTTTTTATAGGTGCCGAGGCCGCCGCTGAGGATCGACACCAGCGCGATGATCGCCACCACCCAGTTCGGCGCGGCGTTGGTGAAATGGATGACTTCGGCGCCCAGCGCGGCGACGCCGGACAGCGCCAGCGGCCACCAATGTTTTTTCTCGACAACCGCTGCCGGCGCGTCGACGCCCTGCTCCAGCGGCTCGGCGACCATGCCCAGCGACTTGATCGCGTCGATGATCGGCGCGTTGCTCGGCAAGTCATGAGTGACGCCCAGCACGCGGTTGATCAGGTTGAATTCCAGTTGCTGCACGCCCGACAGCTTGCCCAACTTGTTCTGGATCAGCGTCTGCTCGGTCGGGCAGTCCATCGCGTCGATGCGAAAGCTGCTCAGACGTGCGCCCGCCGTCGGCGCTTCGGTCAATTGCACCAGCGAGGGCGCAGCGACTTTCGATGAACAGCAGGAATCGGCTTGGGCGCCGTGGTCATGTCCACCGCTATGGCCATGATCATGTTCATGTTCATGTTCATGTTCATGTTCATGGCCGTGACTGCCGTGGTCGTGCTTGGCCACGGGCTGCGGTTTGCTGCAGCAATCGTCGGTAGCATCAGGTTTGTGCGTGTGCAGGGAATCGCTCATTGGTCGCGTCCGGAAAGGTGCCTGTTGCCAAGTAAAGACCCTGTAGCCACTATAGGGTCAAGCAACCTTTTGGAGATTGTTGCAATGAAGATCGGCGAACTGGCAAAACTCACCGACTGCGCGGTGGAAACCATCCGCTATTACGAGCGGGAAAACCTGCTGCCCGAGCCGGCTCGCAGCGACGGTAATTACCGCGTCTACACCCAGGCCCACGCCGAACGCCTGACGTTCATCCGCAATTGCCGCACGCTCGACATGACCCTGGAAGAAATCCGCAGCCTGCTGGCGTTGCGCGACAGCCCGCAGGACCAGTGCGAAAACGTCAACGCGTTGATCGATGAACACATTCATCACGTTAAAGCGCGGATCGATGGGTTGATGGCGTTACAGGCACAACTGCTCGACCTGCGCCAACGCTGCGGCGAAGGGCCGGAAGCCGATCAATGCGGGATTTTGCAGCGGCTGGAAGTCAGCGGCGGGGTGGTGGCGACGGAGGTTGAGCATTCGCACGTGGGCAGAAGCCACGGGCATTAAGACCACCCTGGAACAAATGTGGGAGCGAGCTTGCTCGCGATGAGGCCATCACATTCAACATCTATGTTGACTGTCAGGCCGCTATCGAGAGCAAGCTCGCTCCCACAGGGGTTGGGCGTCGTTCTTTAGACCGCCATTGGCGCGGTCATTGGCGCGTGGTGTTGATAGCCTTCGAGCGAGAAGTCGCTCGGTTCGATCAATTCCAGCCATTCCGGTTGGTACACGCCGGTTTCGGCAAACGCCGGCACGCGGTCGCTGATCACCAGTTTCGGCATCGGGAACGGCTCGCGGGTCAGCTGTTCATTGAGCATGTCCAGATGGTTTTCGTAAACGTGCGCATCACCGATGAAATAGGTGAACCAGCGCGGCGTGTAGCCGGTCAGGCGCCCGATCAGGCTCAGCAGCGCCGCGCCTTCGGTGAGGTTGAACGGCGTGCCCAGGCCCAAATCATTCGAGCGGATGTACAGCGTCAGCGAAATCTCTTTGGTCTCGACGTTCGGGTGGAACTGGTACAGCAAGTGGCACGGCGGCAAGGCCATTTCATCCAGCTGCGCGACGTTCCAGCCGTGGAACAGAATCCGCCGGCTGCCCGGATCCTTGATGATCGTGTCGACGCACTGGCGGACCTGGTCGATGGCCTTGTACAGCACGACATAGGCCTGACCGTCTTCTTCGCCCTCGGCAATCTGCCGATAGCCCTGACCCAGAGTCTGCTCGATCGCGGCTTTATTGCTCACCGGGATCTGCTTGTACGCCGGCCATTTGCGCCATTGCACGCCGTAGATTTCGCCAAGGTCGTCTTCGCCCTGACGGAACGGGTTGGCCAGCCACTGCGCGTTTTCGTTGGCGTTCTGGTCCCAGACCTTGCAGCCCAAGGCGCGGAATTCAGCGGCGTTGTTGACGCCACGGAGGAAACCGCACATCTCGCCAATCGCCGATTTGAAGGCCATTTTGCGCGTGGTAATCGCCGGGAAACCTTCTTTCAGGTCATACCGCAGCATCGCGCCGGGGAAGCTGATGGTGTTGACGCCGGTGCGGTTGGCTTGTTTGGTGCCGTTCTTGATGACGTGCGCCACCAGATCGAGATATTGCTTCATGAGTTACCTGTGTCCTAGAACCCGGGAGCCGTCGCCCCCGGGATTCGAATTTATACGGCCGCTGCCGGTGCCGCCGGGGCGCGATGATACGCCAGCCAGATCAGGAACAGACCGGCGAGCACCATCGGCACGCACAGCACCTGACCCATGGTCAGCCAGCCCCACGCCAGGTAGCCCAGTTGCGCATCCGGTACGCGAACGAATTCGACGATGAAGCGGAAGATGCCGTAGAACAGCGCGAACATCCCGGACACCGCCATGGTCGGCCGTGGCTTGCGCGAGAAGATCCAGAGGATCGCGAACAACGCCACGCCTTCCAGCGCAAATTGGTACAGCTGCGATGGGTGACGCGCCAGTTGTGCCGGGTCGGTCGGGAAGACCATCGCCCAGGCAACGTCGGTCGGCTTGCCCCACAATTCGGCGTTGATGAAGTTGCCGATGCGCCCGGCACCGAGGCCGATCGGCACCATTGGCGCGACGAAGTCCATCAACTGGAAGAACGACTTGCCGTTCTTTTTACCGAACCACAATGCCGCCAGCATCACGCCGATGAAGCCGCCGTGGAACGACATGCCGCCCTTCCACACTTCGAAAATCAGGGTCGGGTTGGCCAGATAGGCGCTCAGGTCGTAGAACAACACGTAGCCCAGACGCCCGCCGACAATCACCCCCATCGACATCCAGAAGACCATGTCGGAGAGTTTCTCCTTGGTCCAGGTCGGGTCGAAACGGTTCAACCGGCGCGACGCCAGCAGCCAGGCGCCGCCGATGCCGATCAGGTACATCAGACCGTACCAGTGGATTTTCAGCGGACCGATGGCCAGGGCCACCGGGTCGATCTGCGGGTAAGGCAGCATTGCGACTCCTCGTTAGAGTTGAAACCGAAAGACTTGAAGCAAAATTCCCGGGGGACGCTGTCACCCCAGGATTAAGCCAGGATTGTGCCGTGCGTCAGAGCAGGAAATTCACGCCCACGCAGAACAACAGTGCGGCGAACAATCTTTTCAGCAGGCGCGGCGACAAATTGTGCGCCAGTCGCGCGCCGAAGCGGGCGAAGACCATGCTGGTCAGGGCGATCCCCAACAGCGCCGGCAGATAGATAAAACCGAGACTATGAGCCGGCAGCAACGGATCGTGCCAGCCCAGAATCATGAAACTTAATGCACTTGCCAAAGCGATCGGCAGCCCGCAGGCCGATGAAGTCGCCACCGCTTGCTGCATCGGAACGCTGCGCCAGGTCAGGAACGGCACGGTCAGCGAGCCGCCGCCAATGCCGAAAATCGCCGAGGCCCAGCCAATGAAACTGCCGGCCACGGTCAGACCGACTTTGCCCGGCACGGTTCGGCTGGCCTTGGGTTTGAAGTCCAATGCCAGCTGCACGGCGATGATCAGCGCAAAAACGCCGATGATCTTCTGCAAATGCGGGCCGGAAATCGCCTCGGCGGTCAACGCGCCGAATCCGGCGCCGATGAGAATGCCGACGGTCATCCAGGCAAAAATCGGCCAGCGCACCGCGCCGCGTCGGTGATGCTCGCGAACCGCATTCACCGAGGTAAAAATAATCGTCGCCAGCGACGTACCGACCGCCAAATGCGTCAGGATCGACGCGTCAAAACCTTGTAGCGTGAAACTGAACACCAGCACGGGGACGATGATGATCCCTCCACCAACCCCGAACAATCCAGCTAACACGCCTGCACAGGCGCCCAGCGCCAAGTAGAGCAGAAATTCCATTGCTGTCTTCTCGCGCATCCCGAAATAGGAGCGGCATGGTAACGGATGCATGGCCTCAAGCTCTACTGGATGGCGATGGATGCGCGCGCAATGTCTGCGTAGAGTGGGCAAAAAACACACAAGGACCACCTTATGTGCCTGATTGTCTTTGCCTGGCGGCCGGATCATCCCCAGCCGCTGATCGTCGCGGCTAACCGCGACGAGTTCTATGCGCGGCCCACCCAACCCCTGGCGCAATGGCCGCAGGCGCCCGGCGTGCATGCCGGCCGCGACCTCGAGGCCGGCGGCACCTGGCTGGGGATTGGCGCCAACGGGCGCTTTGCGGCGCTGACCAATATCCGTGATCCGGGGCAACCGGCGTCGTTGAAGTCGCGCGGTGAACTGGTCGCGGGTTTTCTGACTGGTGAGATGTCGATCGATGACTATTTAAGCGATGTGGTCGGGCGTTCGCTGGAATATGCCGGGTTTAACCTGCTGGTCGGCAATGCCAACGAACTGTGGCACTTCAACGCGCACAACCGCGAAGCGGTGATGCTTACGCCGGGGGTTTATGGGTTATCGAACGCGGGGCTGGATACGCCGTGGCCCAAGGTGTTGAAGGCCAAAGCGGCGCTGAGCGAACAGCTGGACGATCCGCAGCCCGAGGCGTTGCTGGCGATTTTGAGCGATGCGCAGACTGCGCCGTTCACCGAATTGCCGGATACCGGGGTTGGCTTGGCGACGGAGACGTTGTTGTCGAGCGTGTTTATTGCGAGCCCGACGTACGGGACGCGGGCGAGTACCGCGCTGATCGTGCAGGCGGATGGCACGCGGTTGATGGTTGAGCGCAGTTTCGGGCCGTATGGCGGGCATCTGGGGGAAGTGGAGATCAGGGCTTAGCTTTTGTGGAGTCAGTTAGAACCACCCCTCACCCTAACCCTCTCCCCAGGGGGCAGAGGGGACTGACCGAGTTGTTTTTTTGATATTTTGCGACCGAGGAAATCGAGTCGAACTCAGGGTTTGAACAGCATGGAGATCGGCTCCCTTTCCCCCTCTCCCCAGGGGGTAGAGGGGACTGACCGAGTTGCTTTTTTGATATTTTGCGACCGAGGAAATCGAGTCGAACTCAGGGTTTGAACAGCATGGAGATCGGCTCCCTTTCCCCCTCTCCCCAGGGGGCAGAGGGGACTGACCGAGTTGTTTTTTTGATATTTTGCGACCGAGGAAATCGAGTCGAACTCAGTGTTTGAACAGCATGGAGATCGGCCCCCTTTCCCCCTCTCCCCCATGGGGAGAGGGCTGGGGTGAGGGGGCGATGTTAGAGTCGCGGCAGGTTTAGAGGGTTTTGGCCGGAGCCGGATTGCCCAACCGCGCCAACCCGAGATTCTTCAGCGCCAATTGCAGCGAGCTGTGGATAACTTGCGGGTTGTCGATGGTCATCAACTCCGCCAGCAGCTCCTTGGCTTTGCTCAGGTTGATCTGGCGCAGCATCCATTTCACTTTCGGCAAGTTGGTGGCGTTCATCGACAAGCTGTCGAAACCCATCGCCATCAACAACACTGCCGCCGCCGGGTCACCGGCCATTTCGCCGCAGATGCTCACCGGTTTGCCCTCGGCATGCGCGTCGCGCACCACGTTCTGCAAGGCTTGCAGCACTGCCGGGTGCAGGTAGTCGTAGAGGTCGGCCACCCGTGGGTTGTTGCGGTCCACGGCCAGCAGATACTGGGTCAAGTCATTGGAGCCGACCGACAGGAAGTCGACCATCCGCGCCAGTTCCTTGGTCTGGTACACCGCCGCCGGAATCTCGATCATCACGCCAATCGGCGGCATCGGCACGTCGGTGCCTTCGTCGCGGACTTCGCCCCAGGCGCGGTGGATCAGGTGCAGCGCTTCTTCCAATTCATGAATGCCGGAGATCATCGGCAGCAGAATCCGCAGGTTGTTCAGGCCTTCGCTGGCCTTGAGCATTGCGCGAGTCTGCACCAGGAAGATTTCCGGGTGATCGAGGGTCACGCGAATCCCGCGCCAGCCGAGGAACGGGTTGTCTTCCTTGATCGGGAAGTACGACAGCGACTTGTCACCGCCAATGTCCAGGCTGCGCATGGTCACCGGTTGCGGGTGGAACGCCGAGAGCTGCTCGCGATAGATCGCCAGTTGCTCTTTTTCACTCGGGAAGCGCTGGTTGATCATGAACGGCACTTCGGTGCGGTACAGACCGACACCTTCGGCGCCACGCTTCTGCGCACGCGCAACGTCCGCCAGCAGGCCGGTGTTGACCCACAGCGGCATGCGGTGGCCATCGAGGGTCACGCATGGCAGGTCGCGCAGGGTATCGAGGCCCAGCGCCAGTTGTTTCTCTTCTTCGACCACCTCGGCGAACTGCTTGCGCAGCACTTCGCTGGGGTTGGTGTAGACCTCACCTTTGGTGCCGTCGACGATCAGGTCGATGCCATCGACCTTGGCGTACGGCAGGTCGACCAGACCCATGACCGTCGGAATGCCCATGGCGCGGGCAAGGATCGCGACGTGCGAGTTGCCCGAACCGAGTACCGACACCAGACCGACCAGCGTGCCTTCCGGCACCTCGCCGAGCATGGCCGGCGTCAGCTCTTCGCTGACCAGAATGGTTTTTTCCGGGTAGACCAGGTTTTGCTGACGCTCTTCCTGCAGATAGGCCAGCAGGCGGCGGCCAAGGTCTTTGACGTCCGAGGCGCGCTCACGCAGGTAGGCGTCGTCCATCAATTCGAAACGGTTGACGTGATCGGTGACCACCTGACGCAACGCGCCCTGGGCCCACTGGCCAGTCTTGATCACGGTAGTGACTTCGCTGCCGAGCGCGGCATCGTCGAGCATCATGAGGTAGACGTCGAACAGCGCACGTTCTTCCGGGCGCAGCTGCGTGGCGAGTTTCGCCGACAACGCGCGCATGTCGGCGCGCACGCCTTCGATAGCAGTCTTGAACAACGCCAGTTCGGCGTCGATGTCAGTGATGTTCTTGTCCGGCACCACGTCCAGATCGGCCGGCGGCAGCATGACCACGGCGGTACCGACAGCAGCGCCCGGCGAGCCCGGCACGCCGACGAACTTGGCTTCCTGGATGCCTTTGCCCTGACGCCCGAGGCCGCGGATCGAACCGGTGGCTTCGGCGTGGGCGATAACCCCGGCGAGCTGCGCGCTCATGGTCACGAGGAAGGCTTCTTCACCTTCGTCGAACTGGCGGCGTTCTTTTTGCTGGATGACCAACACGCCGACGACGCGGCGGTGGTGAATGATCGGTGCACCGAGGAATGAGGCGTAGCGCTCTTCACCGGTTTCGGCGAAGTAACGGTAGCGCGGGTGATCCGCAGCGTTTTCGAGGTTCAGGGGTTCTTCACGCGTCCCGACCAGGCCAACCAGACCTTCGTTGGGCGCCATGCTGACTTTGCCGATCGAGCGCTTGTTCAAGCCCTCGGTGGCCATCAGCACGAAGCGGTTGGTATCCGGGTCAAGCAGATAGACCGAGCAGACCTGGCTGCCCATGGCCTCTTTGACGCGCAACACAATAATCCCCAACGCCGCCTTGAGATCCTTGGCGGAGTTAACTTCCTGGACGATCTTGCGCAGCGTATTGAGCATGGCTCGGGGTCGAACTCCGTCGTCAGTCGCGCGTTAAAAGGCGCGGGGCAAGCTCTTTGAGAGCGCGTCGATACACCTCGCGCTTGAATGTCACCACCTGACCCAACGGATACCAATAACTGACCCAGCGCCAGCCATCGAATTCCGGTTTACCGGTCAAATCCATCCGCACCCGCTGCTCGTTGGAGATCAGGCGCAGGAGAAACCATTTCTGTTTCTGGCCGATGCACAGCGGTTGGCTGTGGGTACGGACCAGACGTTGCGGCAAACGATAGCGCAACCAGCCCCGGGTGCAGGCGAGAATTTCAACATCTTCGCGCTCCAGGCCCACTTCTTCGTTCAACTCGCGATACAAGGCGTCTTCCGGCGTCTCCTGGGGGTTGATACCACCCTGTGGAAACTGCCAGGCATCTTGATTGATACGGCGAGCCCATAGCACCTGGCCGGCATCATTCGTGAGAATAATCCCGACATTGGGGCGGAAACCATCGGGGTCGATCACGGCAACAACCTCGCAAACGCATGTCGCCGCATTGTTCCACAAAGGTTGTGAAGGCAGCAACGCGCCGACCGACCTTATGTGCACTTGTGTGAAAAGTCCGTATTCTGGGCGCCTTTCTACAGACTTTTCAGCGAGTAACTGCAATGCGCCTGGCTTTATTCGACTTGGACAACACGCTTTTGGGCGGTGACAGCGATCACGCCTGGGGCGATTACCTGTGCGAACGCGGCTTTCTCGACGCCGTGACCTACAAGGCGCGCAACGACGAGTTCTACCAGGATTACCTGGCGGGCAAGCTGGATAACGCCGAGTACCTGAACTTCTGCCTGGAAATCCTCGGCCGCACCGAGATGGCCACGCTGGATCAATGGCACCTCGACTACATGCGCGATTGCATCGAACCGATCGTCTTGCCCAAAGCCATGGCGCTGCTCGCCAAACACCGCGAGGCCGGCGACAAACTGGTGATCATCACCGCGACCAACCGCTTCGTCACCGCGCCGATCGCCCAGCGCCTGGGTGTCGACACCTTGATCGCCACCGAATGCGAAATGATCGATGGCCGCTACAGCGGGCGCAGCACCGACATCCCGTGCTTTCGCGAAGGCAAGGTGACGCGTTTGAGCCGCTGGCTGGAAGAGACCGGGCATTCGCTGGAAGACAGCTATTTCTACAGCGATTCGATGAATGATCTGCCGTTGCTGGAGCAGGTGACGCATCCGGTGGCCGTAGACCCTGACCCAAATCTGCGCGCCGAAGCCGAGAAGCGCGGTTGGCCTGTCATGTCATTTCGCGACTGAAACCCTTTGTAGCAGCTGCCGAGGCACGAGGCTGCGTCGGGCTGCGCAGCGGCCCCCGAGGGCGGTCCTGCGGACACGCAACGCAGCCTCGTACCTCGGCAGCTGCTACATAGGGATCGTGTCTTTGGCCGTAGACCCTGATCCAAACCTGCGCGCCGAAGCCGAGAAGCGCGGTTGGCCAGTCATGTCATTGCGCGACTGAAACCCTTTGTAGCAGTTGCCGAGGCACGAGGCTGCGTCGGGCTGCGCAGCGGCCCCCGAGGGCGGTCCTGCGGACACGCAACGCAGCCTCGTACCTCGGCAGCTGCTACATAGGGATCGTGTCTTTGGCC
>NZ_MKGS01000007.1:0-18012 GCF_002836905.1 Pseudomonas sp. 43NM1
CTGTTCTGGTTGCCGAGCACCGGTTGGTCCGGGTAGCGGCGCAAGCCGTTAATGTCGGTGGCGGGCAGCGGCGGCAGTTGCGAACTGGCCAGGCCATCGACTTTCAGTGTCAGGCTGCGGGTCAGCGAATCACCGACCTGCACCTGATCCGGTTCCGGGCTCCAACTCTCGCTCAGGCTCAGGCTGCGCGCGGGCAGCCAGGGTGCATCGGCCGGGTAGGAGGCCGGTTTGGCCTTCACCGTCAGGGCAATTTGCGCGGAACTGACGCGGAGCAATTTGCCCGGTTTCGTTCCCTGCCCGGAAGCATCCTGCGCCGGTTGCGCATCCACCAGCGTGGCGCTGAATTGCTGCGGCGGGATGCTCAACACACCGCTGTGCTGGGGAAAAATCGCATAGCGCATTTCGATCACGCCATGGCGCACGCCATTGATGTCTTTTTCATAGGTGCGCGAGTCGCCGAGCTGCTCGATACGCGCATCGGGCACCTGCAACGGCGTCAGGCTGCTGTCGTCATACAGCGACACCGAATGGTAAATGCGCAACGTCAGGATCGCCTGCGCCTGCACGTACACGCTGGCCTGATCGAGGCTGGCTTCGATGAACACCGGGGCGAGTTTGTTCTTGCTGTCCTGAGTTTCGCCTTCGACCACTTGCAGGGTGATCGGCTGGCTGCGCCCGTCGCCCAATTGCAGCGACGGAATCTCGACGCTGCCGTTGCGTTTGGGCAGCAGGGTGATGAACCAGCGCGTGGTCGAGCGGTTGGCGCCATTGATCGTGGTCAGCTGATTGACCTGACGCGTGCCGCGCACTTCGAATTCCGCGTCCAGCGGGGTCAGGTCGGGTTTGCCGAAGATCGTCACGTCGTTGGATTCGAGGATCAACTCGACGGTTTCGCCGGAACTCAGGCGGCTGCGATCGACACTGGCACCCAGCTCCGCAGCCTGCACCTGAGCGTTGGTCAGCATCAGGGCAGACAGCAGGGCAAGCAAGAAAGCGCTGAAGCGGGTCATCGAGTTTTTCCCTGATCCTGATGTTGTTGCTGTTCGTACCAGAACTTGCGTCGAAGCAGTTCGCCGGGGTCGTCCGGAATCTTTCGCAGCCATTGTTCGAGCGCCTGAACCTGCTCGCCTTCGAGGCTGTCGCTCGCCGGGCGCCGCGGTGGCGTGGTGCTTTGCTCGTCCTCCAACTCACTGCCCGGCACTTCGTTGGGGCCGGGTTGCGGTGGCGTGGTGGGCGGTTCTTCGCTGTCCGCGGAGTTCGGCTGGGCCTCGGTTTTCGGTTCGCCGCTGCTCAACGGCTGAGTGGCGGACTCGGCCGGCGGAACATCACCGACCGCGCCCGGCGCTTCGCCCTCGGGCGGCTCGGGTTCGACCTCCGCTGGCGTCGATTTCTGTTTCAGCAGACTTTCGACCAAGGCCTTGTTGGTCAGCGCCGGACGCAAATCGGGTTGGCGCTCAAGTGCTTGATCGTAGGCATCCAGCGCCGCGTCCAACTCACCGCTTTTCGCCAGTGCATTGCCTCGATTGTAGTGTGCCCGCGCGTCGTTGCCCTGAGCGAAACGCTGGGCGGCGCCGTTGTAGTCGCCGGCCTCATACAGCGCCACGCCTTGCCATTGCGGGTCTTCGAAGTGTTTGGCGGCTTCGGCCGGCTGCTGTTTTTTCAGCAGGTGCAGGCCGCGCTGATCGGGTCGCAACCACAAATCGCCGAAGTCGAAGGCGTAGCTCGGTTGCGGCATCAGAAACAGCAGCGGCAAGCAAAATAGCCAGCCACGACGGCCGGCCAGGGATGCCAGCAGCAACAATGGCAGCAGCAACCAATAACCCTGATCGGCCCAAGTATCGAGGCGCAAGGTCTGGCCGTCGTCGCGCAGATTGCGCGGGCCATCGAGCAAGCCGAGGGCGCCGAGGTCGGCATCGTCCAGCCGCGCTGCGTGGTAGCGCCCGCCGAGGTCGGCCGTGAAGGACTTGAGCCCCGGACTGTCGAGGTGCGGCACCAGAATCGCGCCTTGGGCATCCTTGAGGAAACTGCCGTCCTCTTGAGCCACCGGCACCCCTTCGGCGGTGCCAACGCCCAGCATCAGAAATTCGGTGGATTTGCCGTCCAGCGCGCGCTCGATGCCGAAGCGTTCCTGTTCGTTCAGTGACGAACCGATCAGCAGGATTCGACCCTGGCCGAGCGCACCTTGATCCAACAGCGCCAAGGCTTTGAGCACCGCCAAGTCGGCGCGATGCCCGGCCTCCGGCATCAGTGACGGCTTGAGTGCGTCGAGCAAGTTGCGACTGGTCGACAGGTCATCCGACAGCGGCACCAGCGTGTGGGCGCTGCCGGCGTAGACGACGATTGCGGTTTGCGCGTCGCTGCGACTTTGCAGCAAGTCGAGCAACTTGCGCCGCGCTTGCTCCAGTCGGGTTGGCGGGCTGTCGGTGGCGAGCATTTCCGGGGTCAACTCCAGCAGCACCACCAGCGGGTCAGCCGGTTTCTGACTGGTCTGCTCGACTCTTTGCCAACTCGGTCCCAGCAGCGCGCCGATGGTCAGCACCCAGGCGAACCCGAGGACGATCCACGGCAATTTGCTGTCGCGACCGTTGCCGCCACTCAGCAGCGCGGCGTGGAAGGCCGGCGGCAAAATCATCTGCCAACGCCCGGCGCGTTTTTGCCGATGCCAGAGTTGCCAGAGCAACCAGCCGAGCAGCGGCAACAGCAGCAGCCACCACGGGCGGAACCAGTACGGCCAGAGCGCGCTCATCGACGCCTCCGCAGGCGCAGGCGATTCAGCCGCTGGCGCCAATCGGGGAGTTGGCTTTGCAAAAACAGGTCCTTGGTCAGCAGGCGCTGCAGTGGATTGTCCGGCCACAGTTCGCGCATCACCAATAACAGGCTCAACAGCAGCGCCAGCGCCAAAGGCCAGTGATACAACGCCTGAGCCGGGCGGGCCTGGGTCGGTTGCTGGGTGACGGGTTCGAGGGTATCGAGGATGTCCTTGATCGCCTGCAATTCCTTGCCGTCGTGGGCGCGGAAGTATTGGCCGCCGGTGGCTTGGGCGATGGCTTTGAGTGCCGGTTCGTCGAGGTCCAGGCTTGGGTTGAGGCCGAGAAAGCCCAGCGTACCGCTTTGTTCCGGATCGGCGCCGATGCCGATCGGATAGATTTTCACGTTTTCGCTGGCGGCGAGACGGGCGGCGGTCAACGGGTCGATTTCGCCGCCATTGTTGGCGCCATCGGTGACCAGAATCAGCACGCGGCTTTGTGCCGGACGCAGGCGCAAGCGCTTGAGCGCGAGGCCGATTGCATCGCCGATGGCGGTGTTTTTGCCAGCAATGCCGATCCGCGCTTCATCCAGCCACACGCGCACGGTGTGGCGGTCGAAGGTCAGCGGCGCTTGCAGGTAGGCCTGACTGCCAAACAGGATCAGGCCGACCCGGTCGCCGTCGCGGCTTTCGAGGAAATCGCCGAGCAAATGCTGGACCAGTGCCAGGCGGCTGACGTCTTCGTCCTGCCACTGCATGTCGGGAAAATCCATCGAGCCGGAGACGTCGACTGCCACCAGCAGATCGCGACCACTGGCGGCAATCGGCAGCGGTTCGCCCAACCATTGCGGGCGCGCCGCAGCGATCAGCAGCATTAACCACAGCAATATGAACGGCGCTTGCTGGCGCCACGCCGGCAGGTTGGCGCGGGCGCGGCGTCGGGCCAGGCCTTCGAGGTCGCTGAGGAAGCTGACTTTCAGCGCCGGCTCGCCGCTGTCGGCCACCGGCAGCACCAGGCGCATCAGCCAGGGCAACGGCAACAGGGCGAAAATCCACGGCCAGGCGAACTCAAACATGTTTGCGAATCCACGTGTCGACGGCTTGGGTCAGGCCGGCGATGGCTTTGTCGTCGAGTTTGCATTCGGGTTTGTAGGCGCCTTCGACCAGTACCATCCAACGCGTCAAACCGGCGGCCGGGCAGCGGTTGTCGAGAAACGCCAGCCACTTGCGCCCGTTCAGCGTGTGACTTTGGCTATAGGGGTAGTGGTTGCGGCACAGGCGTTTGAGCAAACCGTTGAGTTGCTGCAACCAGGCACCGGCCGGTGCGCCGTCATAGGGTTTGGGCATTTGCGCGAGTTCGGCCAGCGCGGCGACCCGCACCGGGTCCAGCGGTTGCTCGGCGCGTACGATCGGGCGTTTGTTCGGGATGAAACGGCGCAGCTGCCACAGACCGAAACCGATCAGCGGCAATAACAACAGCAATAACCACCAGCCCGGCGCCGGAGGCCAGAAGTCAACTGGCGGCGGAGTCATCAGTGGTTGCAGTTGATCGAGGCTGCTCATCGACCTTTCCCCGGTTTCTGCGGGTTCAGGTATTCGCGCAATTGCTCGACCATTTCGCTTTGAGTGCTCAGCGGCATCAACAAAATGCGCAGCTTCTGCGCGAGCAATTCCCAACGAGCGATGCGTGCTTCGGCCTGGGTGCGATAGGTCTGGCGCAGGTCGTAATTCAGCGTGTCGAGTTCCAGTTGCGCGCCACGTTCGGCGAAACGCAGCAGGCCGGCGGCGGGCAGGGCGTGGTCCAGCGGATCGGACAATGGCAGCAGCAACAGATCGCAATGCCGCGCGAGCAGGCTCAATTGTTGTTCCGAGCCTTCGGTCAACGCGCGCTCGTCGCAGATCACGATCACCAGGCTGCCGGGGCGCAACACCTCGCGGGCGCGGCGCAGGGCCAGGTTCAGCGAATCGCGGTTCTGCTCACTTTCGGTGTGCAGCGACTGGTTGACCCGCACCAAACGGTTGAGCAATTGCAGCAGGCTTTGCTTGCTGCGCCGAGGTTTGATTTCGTAATGCTCGTTGTCGCCGAACACCAGCCCGCCGACCCGGTCGTTGTGCCCCAGCGCCGCCCAGCCGATCAGGCTCGCGGCTTGTGCGGCGAGCACCGATTTGAACATCAGGCCGGAGCCGAAAAACAGCCGACGGCTTTGCTCGACCATGATGAAAATCGGCCGTTCGCGTTCTTCGTGGAACAGTTTGGTGTGTGGCTCTTGGGTGCGCGCGGTGACGCGCCAGTCGATGGTGCGTACGTCGTCGCCGGCCTGATAAACGCGCACCTGGTCGAAATCGACGCCGCGCCCGCGCAGCTTGGAGTGGTGCAGGCCGATCAACGGGCTGCGCTGGCTCGGCGTCGAAAACAGCTGCACTTCGCGCACCCGATGGCGCATCTCGATCAGCTCGGCGAGGCTGACACGGATGCCCGGCTCGGGCGGGAGGCTGGCGTTCATCAGGGTCAAGCGACGGCTACGACGTCGAGAATCCGCTGGACCACTCGGTCCTGGTCGATGCCCGCCGCTTCGGCTTCAAAGGACAGAATGATGCGGTGGCGCAACACGTCGAACAGCACCGCTTGAATGTCTTCCGGGCTGACGAAGTCGCGACCGGCCAGCCAGGCGTGGGCGCGGGCGCAGCGGTCGAGGGCAATCGAGCCGCGCGGGCTGGCGCCGTAGGCGATCCACTCGGCCATCTCCGGGTCGAACTTGGCCGGCGTGCGCGTCGCCATGACCAGTTGCACCAGGTATTCCTCCACGGCATCGGCCATGTACAACCCGAGGATTTCCTTGCGCGCGGCGAAAATCGCCTGCTGGCTGACCCGGCGCTCAGGTTTGGTTTCGCCATTCAACGCTTCGCCACGCGCCTGTTGCAGGATGCGGCGTTCTACGGCGGCGTCCGGGAAACCGATTTTCACGTGCATCAGGAAGCGGTCGAGCTGAGCTTCGGGCAGCGGATAGGTGCCTTCCTGCTCGATCGGGTTTTGCGTGGCCATTACCAGAAACAGCGGCGACAGTTCATAGGTGCTGCGCCCGACGCTGACTTGGCGCTCGGCCATGGCCTCCAGCAATGCCGACTGAACCTTGGCCGGGGCGCGGTTGATCTCGTCCGCCAGCACCAGATTGTGGAAAATCGGGCCTTGCTGGAACACGAAGCTGCCGGTTTCCGGGCGATAGATCTCGGTGCCGGTAATGTCGGCGGGCAGCAAGTCGGGGGTGAACTGGATACGGTGGAACTGTGCTTCGATGCCTTCGGCGAGCTCTTTGATCGCTTTGGTCTTGGCCAGCCCAGGTGCGCCCTCGACCAGCATATGGCCGTCGGCGAGCAGGGCGATGAGCAAGCGCTCGATGAGTTTTTCCTGGCCGAGAATCTGCGTTGAAAGAAATGTTCGCAGCGCTAGCAGCGCTTCACGATGTTCCATCGATGACTGTTCCTGGAAAGGGTGACCGAAGACGTTCGAATAACGCCAGGGCTGGGGGCGTTACTTTAATGCATGGCGGGGGGTGGCGACTAACGGCATTTTGCGCAAAATGCGGGAAATAAGTCCCGCGTCCTGGTTGCGCTGCGCATGGCGACCATCCACCTGCGAGCTACTCCGACGTCTGAATGTCATTTAATAGCAGCCTGATGGCTGCTCTGTTGCGCAGATCAGACCATGGGCCCTCGTCAACAATCGCGCCGTTTTGCATGACGATGACGCGGTCGAATCGGTGTAAATGGCTGACATCGTGAGTAACACAGATCAGTCCACATCTGCCGAAGGTGTCGAATAGCAGGTCCCATACCGGGGCGGCCATTTTCGGTTCGATTGATGCGCTGGGTTCGTCAAATAAGTTAAAACGCCCCGGCCTGTTGATCAGGCGCAGCAGTGACAGGCGTTTAGCTTCGCCGCCGGAGATGTTGGTAGCGTTTTCCCTGAGATTGCGTTCACTGACAATGTTTTCAAGATTCAAACGCTTTATTGCCGTGTTCAGCTGCGACGAAGGCTCAATTCCAAACAGGACCGATTGTTCAAAAGTACCCTCCAGAAACTGCGGTAACTGTGGGCAATACCTGATGACACTGAGGTGTGTTTCTGCGCTCAATTTCGAAACCGGGACACCATCGATGCTCAGGTGACTTCTCAGCGCAGCATTCAAACCGGCGAGCGCCTCCAGCAAAGTCGACTTGCCTGCTCCACTGGGCCCCGTGATCGCGACCGACTGACCTTGAATCAAAGTAATCGAGTTCTCGATAGACAAACGAACAGTCATATCGTCGGTCATGGCGCACGGGTCGAGTACCAGCGTTGATTGTTCACGAGGCTCGATTTGCTCGTGTCGACCTTCATCAAAGTTGGGTAATGACAGGAGCTGCTGGAGCCGGCGCTGATCTGCGAGAAATTGATCCAGCACCCGGTAGCCTTCGGTCAGTGCAGTGATGTTCAGTAAAAAACTGCCTGCAATCGAAAAAATTGCAACCATTTGTCCAACGCTGATGCTGGGCTCGCTCGCCAATTGACCGAGTACTCCCCAAGCGAGTAATCCCCCTGTCGACAGGCTGACAAACAAAATCTTCGCTCCGCTCAAAATGCCGCCGGAGCTTGCGACGGTGATCGCCGCATTGGCGTACTGCTGAAATGCCCGGTTTAACGGCTGTGTTGCGGTGCACTCGGCGCTTTCCAGTTTTATCGATTTGCCTGAGCTTATGGTGCTGAACAGGATGGCGCTGAGTTCATCCTCTTGCTCGTTGACGGCATCGATGTGTTTTCTACGCCATTTAATGATTCGGTGAGCGGCGAACAGATAGACCAGGCCAAGGCTGATCATCGCGAAGAAAACGCCGACGCCTCCCATGTAAATGAAGACGCTCCCGACGATCAGAAACTCCAGGCACAGTGGAAATCCGACGGTCACAAAAAATGTCAGCAACTGCTCGTGCGCTGTTATTCCTCGCTCAACTGATTTTATGAAATGTCCGATTCGCCACGAACTGAACTGCAGAAACTCCTTGCGCATCAATTGCGCAACCCATTGAGTGGACGCACTCAATACAACTTGCTGCACCAGCTTGGACAGGAAGAATAATTGCAGTGGATTAATTACTGCTTGTATACATCCCGCCAGAACGAACCCCGTCGTAAGCGTTAGCAGCGTATACAGCGAATCTTGACCGCCATTAAGGGTGTCGATCACTTTTCCCAGTAAAAGCGGGGGTGTGAGCGCTATGAGTTTCAACGTTATGATTGTTAAGACGGTTGAGAGCAATAAAGCGGTGTGTTTCCTACAGGCCGTTGTGATGAGCGTTCGCATGGGTTGCCCTATTGTTGTCTTGGCGTAGGACTCGCTGGGGAGCAACGAAGTAACCGTTTCTGATCAGATTGAAACGTTCAAGACCTGGAACATAAGTCTGGCAGACCGTGCCGTCTTCAGAGTATTGAGCTAAAACTCTGTAAAAAATAGTCTTGCCAGACTTTTCAATATTATTTTTTAATGCTTCGAGCTGCTCCGGAACACTGCTCGCGAGATCCATCTTTGGAATGTCGAGTATCGGTAGTGTCAGATTTTTCACCGGGAAAAAATCTATAAGGGGCCTCAATGTATCTGCACCTGCCAGAAAATCCAGAGTCTTCTTGTCTGTTGCTTCTTGTGGGATGTCATAAAGATCTTCGACTTGAAATTGTTCCGTCACTGCCCTTTGAATTGCAATGCAGATGTCCAATGAGCAACCTGACCCTATAGGTGATAAATGGAATGGGCCGGGCCCAACTTTTGGTAGCGCGACTGAAAAATATACATTCATGAAGTCTTTTATGACTATTACTTGTAATTTGTTAGCCCTAGAAAGTGCGTAGGAGTTGTCCCGCAGTGCTGTGGCAAGCAAGATTTTAGATGGCGTATACATCGTTACCGCCGGACCGATGGAGCACACCGCCATGAAAAAGCGAGATAGGACGTGCCGTTCAATGACCTCGTGGGTGCCATGAAGTAGCGCTTCCGCTTTGGTACAACCAAAAGCCGTACCTGAATTGGATGAGTATCGAGACAAAAATTGTGTGGCTGGACACGCACTGCCCACTGAATTATTCGTCACCCTCGGGCAAAGCAGAGTGGTTGGGACGAATAGCTCTGCGGTGTTATCGACTGTTGTGAGCTTGAGAGATTGTATTGAGTTGGATAAACACGACAGGCTGGTGAGAAAACCATCGCGCTGCGCAGCTTTTTGGCTGGCGACGAATTCGCATGATTGAGTACTAACGTCGCTTGTGGCAGGCATTAAGAGGCAAAGATGTTCGATGCTTTCCGCCAGTGCTCCGACTAGCGAGTCGGGACCTTTTCCGGCGCCAGACTGTATCAGGTTGTTTTGCGAGTCGAAAAGATCTGCAGTGGCGACGAGCTTATCGCTGTCAGTGTAATTGGTGACGGAAAATAAATTTAATGATTTTATGATGTTTTGAATTTTTGATAATGCAGTCGACGGGGCAAACTCTCGCTCTGACATAAACACCTCATGGGGTTGTGGAATGCCGAAAGGGCCCTTTCGGCATTTTACATGGCGATAACAAGCATTAATCAGTTGGTCAGCGTGGCAAAGAAGCTAACTTCCGTTGCCAGGAAACCTTGTGATCCGCCCATTGCCTGTGACTGATCATCCCACGGGACTATCTCAGAACGTTTTTTGCCCATGATATTAACTCCTTGTATTAGTGGGTGCGGCACTCTCGCTGAGTGCCACGCTTGCGAATATTTTCGCAAGTAACTTAGTAATAGCAGTCGGCTTCACTGGTATCAATTGCAAGATGCTGCGAAAAGTCATCTTTTGCTGTGGGGGTTTTCTGACGGAGGGGTGGGAAATATCTCGAAAGACTTTTGCACTTAAACCTGTTTGGTTGTTTGTTTTATTACTTCAATGGGTTGCGATGTTTAAAAGGTTTTAGGCAGGCTGGGTTTTTAATGGGGGATAGTTGTTTTCGGGAATGCTCGGAATATTAGCGCTCTTGGCTAAACCATCGCGAGCAAGCTCGCTCCCACAGGTGACCGCGTTCTAACAGATAGATGCGATCCACTGTGGGAGCGAGCCTGCTTGCGATGAGGCCGGTACAAGCGCCGAAAATTCAGAGCTCGCTGATGTAAGTCCCAGTCCCCTTAAGAATGTTCTGCAACGTTTCCTCAACCTCAGCCAGATCACCCGCATCCGTGCTGTGAATGATTTCCAGCGAATCATCGCCATTCAGCGCGTCGGCATCGCCAGCGGCGATTTCAATCAGCAGGCGGGTAGGGCTGAGGGTGACTTTTACGCCGTCCAGCGTCGACGGCTCGCCGTCGAGGGTGATGTCCAGCGCGTCCTCGTCCGGGTAGCGGGTCATCAGGAACATGTCGCCTTGATCGCTGTGGCAGCAGAGCATGGCCATGTTGTCTTCTTCGTCATCGCACGGGTTGACGATCAAGAGGGCGGTGGTCATTTGCATGGGAAATTCCTGGCTCGGCGAGCATTGTGAAGACGATCAAAGGGCGATTCTGCCAGCCGCCGGGAATTTCTGCTCGTCTGAGTGTCAGAACATGTGTCGTGAACATCCGATGTGTTGCTGGTCATTTCGAGGACGAGATCGCGCAAAACCGGGCTTTTACCGGCCGTTTTGCCGTGCGCCTGCTAGTGTTGTTCGGTGCGCAAGCCCCAAGCTGCGTGCCGATGACCGAATATGTCGCAGCACCGCAAGCAGGCACGTTGTCGCACTCGTTAAGCTGCGCATCGAATGGATACCGGTAGAGGCCTGCGCAATTCATCGCGCGGGCGCTGTTTCCGGGATTCTTTCAAGGAAGGTGAATGTGACCTGAGTGTCTCGTCCAGCTTCACCCACCTGTTGCCCTGTTTCCTCTGCCCGAGATTCAGGAACCGGGTGACGGATCGCCCCGAGAGGGGTTTTGCACGCGACGCTTCCATCAATAACAAGCCCAAGCGGAGTACCACAGATGGCGTTCTTCACCGCAGCCAGCAAAGCCGACTTCCAGCACCAACTGCAAGCGGCACTGGCGCAGCACATCAGTGAACAGGCACTGCCACAAGTGGCGCTGTTTGCTGAACAATTTTTCGGCATCATTTCCCTCGACGAGCTGACCCAGCGTCGGCTGTCCGACCTCGCCGGCTGCACCCTTTCTGCATGGCGCCTGCTTGAGCGCTTCGACCACACGCAACCGCAAGTGCGCGTCTACAACCCTGATTACGAACGCCACGGCTGGCAGTCGACCCACACCGCGGTCGAAGTCCTGCACCACGATTTGCCATTTCTCGTGGACTCGGTACGCACCGAGCTGAACCGTCGCGGCTACAGCATTCACACCTTGCAAACCACTGTGCTGAGCGTGCGTCGCGGCAGCAAAGGCGAGCTGCTGGAAATCCTGCCGAAGGGCACCCAGGGCGAAGGCATCCTGCAAGAATCGCTGATGTACCTGGAAATCGACCGCTGCGCCAACGCGGCCGAACTGAATGTGCTGAGCAAAGAGCTGGAACAGGTTCTCGGTGAAGTCCGCGTTGCGGTCGCCGATTTCGAGCCAATGAAAGAAAAAGTCCAGGAACTGCTCAGCGGCCTCGACACCAGCCAGTTCAATGTCGATCCAGAAGAAAAAGCCGAAATCAAAAGCTTCCTGGAATGGCTGGTGGGCAACCACTTCACGTTCCTCGGCTATGAAGAATTCGTGGTCCGCGATGAAGCCGATGGCGGCCACATCGTGTATGACCAGGATTCGTTCCTCGGCCTGACCAAACTGCTGCGCACCGGCCTGACCTACGAAGACCTGCGCATCGAAGACTACGCCGTGAACTACCTGCGCGAACCGACCCTGCTGTCGTTCGCCAAGGCTGCGCACCCGAGCCGTGTGCACCGTCCGGCGTATCCGGATTACGTGTCGATCCGTGAAATCGACGCCGACGGCAAAGTCATCAAGGAATGCCGTTTCATGGGCCTCTACACCTCCTCGGTGTATGGCGAGAGCGTGCGGGTGATTCCGTACATCCGCCGCAAGGTCGAAGAAATCGAACGCCGTTCCGGCTTCCAGGCCAAGGCTCACTTGGGCAAGGAACTGGCGCAAGTGGTTGAAGTGCTGCCGCGCGATGACCTGTTCCAGACCCCGGTCGACGAGCTGTTCAGCACCGTGATGTCTATCGTGCAGATCCAGGAACGCAACAAGATCCGCGTGTTCCTGCGCAAAGACCCGTACGGCCGTTTCTGCTACTGCCTGGCCTACGTGCCGCGCGATATCTATTCCACCGAAGTGCGCCAGAAGATCCAGCAAGTGCTGATGGATCGCCTGAAAGCCTCGGATTGCGAATTCTGGACATTCTTCTCCGAGTCCGTTTTGGCGCGAGTACAGCTGATTCTGCGGGTTGATCCGAAGAACCGTCTGGACATCGACCCGGTCCTGCTGGAAAAAGAAGTGGTCCAGGCCTGCCGCAGCTGGCAGGACGACTACGCCAGCCTGACTGTTGAAAGCTTCGGCGAAGCCAGCGGCACCAACGTGCTGGCCGACTTCCCGAAAGGCTTCCCGGCCGGTTACCGCGAGCGCTTCGCAGCGCATTCGGCAGTCGTCGACATGCAGCACCTGCTGAGCCTGACCGAGAAAAATCCGCTGGTGATGAGCTTCTATCAGCCGCTGGGCCAGGTTTCCGGCCAACGCGAGTTGCATTGCAAGCTGTATCACGCCGACACGCCGCTGGCGCTGTCCGACGTGCTGCCGATTCTGGAAAACCTTGGTTTGCGCGTATTGGGTGAATTCCCGTACCGCCTGCGCCACAACAATGGCCGCGAGTTCTGGATTCACGATTTCGCCTTCACCGCTGCTGAAGGCCTGGAACTCGACATCCAGCAACTCAACGACACGCTGCAGGACGCATTCGTCCACATCGTGCGCGGCGATGCCGAAAACGATGCCTTCAACCGTTTGGTGCTGACCGCCGGCCTGCCATGGCGCGACGTGGCGCTGCTGCGTGCCTATGCGCGCTACATGAAGCAGATTCGCCTGGGCTTCGACCTCGGCTACATCGCCAGCACGCTGAACAACCACACCGACATCGCTCGCGAGTTGACCCGGTTGTTCAAAACCCGTTTCTACCTGGCGCGCAAGCTCACCGGCGACGACCTGGAAGACAAGCAACAACGTCTGGAACAAGCGATCGTTACTGCACTGGACGACGTCCAGGTGTTGAACGAAGACCGCATCCTGCGTCGTTACCTGGACCTGATCAAAGCCACGCTGCGCACCAACTTCTACCAGACTGACGCGCAGGGCCATAACAAGTCCTACTTCAGCTTCAAGTTCAACCCGCACTTGATTCCTGAACTGCCGAAGCCGGTTCCGAAGTTTGAAATCTTCGTTTACTCGCCACGCGTCGAAGGCGTGCACTTGCGCTTCGGTAACGTTGCGCGCGGCGGCCTGCGCTGGTCCGACCGTGAAGAAGACTACCGCACCGAGGTGTTGGGCCTGGTAAAAGCCCAGCAAGTGAAAAACTCGGTGATCGTGCCGGTCGGCGCCAAGGGCGGTTTCCTGCCGCGTCGCCTGCCATTGGGCGGCGGTCGCGACGAGATCGCCGCCGAGGGCATCGCCTGCTACCGCATCTTCATTTCGGGCCTGTTGGACATCACCGACAACCTGAAGGACGGCGCGCTGGTGCCGCCAGTCAACGTCGTGCGTCATGACGACGATGACCCGTACTTGGTAGTGGCCGCGGACAAGGGCACTGCAACCTTCTCCGACATCGCCAACGGTATTGCCATCGACTACGGTTTCTGGCTCGGCGACGCCTTTGCTTCGGGCGGCTCGGCGGGTTACGACCACAAGAAAATGGGCATCACCGCCAAAGGCGCGTGGGTCGGCGTACAGCGCCACTTCCGCGAGCGCGGGATCAACGTGCAGCAAGACAGCATCACCGTGGTCGGCGTCGGCGACATGGCTGGCGACGTATTCGGTAACGGCTTGCTGATGTCCGAGACCCTGCAACTGGTCGCTGCATTCAACCACTTGCACATCTTCATCGACCCGAACCCGCAGCCGGCCAACAGCTTCGCCGAGCGTAAGCGCCTGTTCGACCTGCCGCGTTCGGCGTGGTCGGATTACGACACCAGCATCATGTCCGAGGGCGGCGGGATCTTCTCCCGTAGCGCGAAAAGCATCGCGATTTCCCCGCAGATGAAAGAGCGCTTCGACATTCAGGCTGACAAGCTGACCCCGACCGAACTGCTGAACGCCTTGCTCAAGGCGCCGGTAGACCTGTTGTGGAACGGCGGCATCGGCACGTATGTCAAGGCCAGCACCGAAAGCCACGCCGATGTCGGCGACAAGGCCAACGATGCGCTGCGCGTCAACGGTAACGAACTGCGCTGCAAAGTCGTGGGCGAGGGCGGTAACCTCGGGATGACCCAACTGGGTCGTGTCGAATTCGGCCTCAATGGCGGCGGCTCCAACACCGACTTCATCGACAACGCCGGTGGTGTGGACTGCTCCGACCACGAAGTGAACATCAAGATCCTGCTGAACGAAGTGGTTCAGGCCGGTGACATGACCGACAAGCAACGTAACCAGTTGCTCGCGAGCATGACCGACGAAGTCGGCAATCTGGTGCTGGGCAACAACTACAAGCAGACTCAGGCCTTGTCCCTGGCGGCCCGCCGTGCATACGTGCGAATTGCCGAATACAAGCGTCTGATGAACGATCTGGAAGGTCGCGGCAAGCTGGATCGGGCGATCGAGTTCCTGCCAGCCGAAGACGCGATCAACGAGCGCGTTGCGGCAGGCCATGGCCTGACCCGTGCCGAGCTGTCTGTGCTGATTTCGTACAGCAAGATCGACCTCAAAGAAGCACTGCTCAACTCGCAAGTGCCGGACGACGAATACCTGACCCGCGACATGGAAACCGCTTTCCCGCCGAGTCTGGTGAGCAAGTTCTCCGAAGCCATGCGCCGTCACCGTCTGAAGCGCGAAATCGTCAGCACCCAGATCGCCAACGATCTGGTCAACCACATGGGCATCACGTTCGTGCAGCGACTCAAAGAGTCGACCGGCATGAGCCCGGCGAACGTGGCTGGCGCTTATGTGATCGTGCGTGACATTTTCCATCTCCCGCACTGGTTCCGTCAGATCGAAGCCCTGGACTATCAGGTCGCCGCTGACGTGCAACTGGAGCTGATGGACGAGCTGATGCGTCTCGGCCGCCGCGCTACCCGCTGGTTCCTGCGTGCCCGCCGCAACGAGCAGAACGCTGCCCGTGACGTTGCGCACTTCGGTCCGCATCTGAAGGAATTGGGCCTCAAGCTCGACGAACTGCTGAGCGGCGAGATCCACGAAAACTGGCAGAACCGTTATCAGGCGTACGTCGAAGCCGGTGTGCCGGAGTTGCTCGCACGCATGGTGGCTGGCACTTCGCACCTGTACACCTTGCTGCCGATCATCGAAGCGGCCGACGTGACTGGCCAGAACGCAGCAGACGTGGCGAAGGCTTACTTCGCGGTCGGCAGCGCGCTGGACATCACCTGGTACCTGCAACAGATCAGCGCTCTGCCGGTTGAAAACAACTGGCAGGCGCTGGCCCGTGAAGCGTTCCGCGATGATGTCGACTGGCAGCAACG
Organism: Pseudomonas sp. 43NM1; assembly: GCF_002836905.1. Classification (NCBI taxonomy): domain Bacteria; kingdom Pseudomonadati; phylum Pseudomonadota; class Gammaproteobacteria; order Pseudomonadales; family Pseudomonadaceae; genus Pseudomonas; species Pseudomonas sp. 43NM1. Next base: position 15,390 of record NZ_MKGS01000007.1, read on the forward strand.
GGCGATCACCATTTCGGTCCTGCAACAGGGCGACGGCAGCCACGACGTGGAAACACGTCTGGCGCTGTGGATGGCAGAGCACGAAGGCATGATCGAACGCTGGCGCGCGATGCTGGTAGAAATCCGTGCCGCCAGCGGCACTGATTACGCCATGTACGCGGTAGCCAACCGTGAGCTGCTCGACCTCGCGTTGAGTGGTCAGGCGGTTGTGCCGGCGGTAACGCAGGAGCTGGAACCAGTGGCTTGATTCAGCGCTGAATGAAAAGCCCCCGTGTCGTGAGATACGGGGGCTTTTTTTATGGCTGAGGGTTCTGTTGTGGCGGGTCGGGCCTCTTCGCGGGCAAGCCTCGCTCCTACAAGGCAACGCATTCCCTTGTAGGAGCGAGGCTTGCCCGCGAAGAAGCCATAAGCCTCAATGCACGTTCTGCCCGGTTCCATGCGGGCAGTTTTATTTATGGCTGAGGCAACAGCGATTAGTGTTCCAAGGGGATCAGCACTTTCTCGTCCGGCGACAACACCATGAACACCAACAGCTTGGCCGGTTTGGTTTCGCTGGCGTTTTTCGACAGCAGATGCTCGGAGCCGGCGGGTTCGTACCAGTATTGACCGGCCTTGTAGGTGATCGCTTTCTGACCCTTGACCTGCGAGATGATCTCGCCCGACAGCACGTAAGCCATGGCCGTGCCTTGGTGTTTGTGGGCAATGGAAGATTGGCCGGGTTTGTAGTCGACCTCGATCATCATGGCTTTTTTGCCGGGGACGTTTTGCAGCAGTTCGTCCTGCAACACGGTGATCTTTTCCGACGGGGCGTGGGCAAATGCCGAGGCAGAAAGGGTCAGGGCGAGGGCGGCGAGTAAATGCACTGCTTTCATGGGGAATCACCTGAGTAGTTAGTCGTCAGGGACCACGGTAAGCCGTGAACCGGGGTAACAAAACGGCCAATTTTCGTGAAGGCGAGGGGACCAATCCTGTGATTCCAACGGAAGAAGCAGGGCGGTAGTGCGGGCGCCATCGCGAGCAAGCTCGGCTCCCACAGTTGATCGCATTCCTCTGAAGGAACTCGTTCAACTGTGGGAGCCGAGCTTGCTCGCGATGACGTCAGTCAGTGTTCAGACGATCGGAAATGTATTGAAATCGACGGCATTCGCCAGCCGGTTATCGATCAGGCCGATAAAACCCTGCACTTCGGGGTGGTAAAAGTGCGATTGCATGGCCGCTTCCGATTGCCAACGGGCGCTGACGTTCCAGCGGTTGCTGTCCTCGGGGCAGCGGTCGACCATATAGGAATCGCAACCGGGAAGTTCGCGCAGGGTTTCGACAATCTTTTGCAGTTGCTTGCCCAGTTCTTCCGAGCGGCCGGCGGCGGCCTGCACCTGTACGGTGTTGATCACTTCGTTGGACATTGCTCACACTCCTGAATCAGGCCGGACGAATCCTGCTCATTGAGGGATAACGCCCCTGCACAATAGTCCTGCACCGGGGGACCGCCAATAGCCAATCGCCGGATAAACCCACAGACCAATCGTCAACTGACCTGCTGCAAAATGTCGCGCAAGCGGTCCAGTGCGGTGTCGATATCGAGGGTTTCTATCGCGCCAAAACCGAAGAAGAGCCCGGCCCGTGGCGCTTGCTGATAGTAAAAGCTGTCGATTGCGTACAGCCCGACTTCAACCTTTTTCGCCAATTCGATGACCAATGGAATGTCGATCGGCACCTTGCACAGCACCACCATGTGAAACCCGGCGGTGGTCGGTACCGCTTCCAGCCACGGCGCCAGATCACCGGCGATGCGCGCCAGAATCCGCTCGCGGCGCCCGGCGTAAATGGTGTGGCAGCGGCGGATGTGCTTGAGCAGGCAGCCCTCGGCGATGAACTTGGCCAGCGCCCATTGCGGCAGGGTCGAGGTGTGCAGGTCGGTGAGTTGCTTGGCGCGGATCACCGCTTCGAGGATCGCTGGCGGCAGAATGGTGTAGCCCAGCCGCAGCTCCGGCAGCAGGGTTTTCGAGAACGTGCCGACGTAGGCGACGATGCCGCGCTCGTCCATGCTTTGCAGCGAATCAGTCGGGCGACCTTCGTAGCGAAACTCGCTGTCGTAATCGTCTTCAATGATGATCGCGCCCAGCTCATGCGCACGCGCCAGCAGGGCCACGCGCCGCGCCTGACTCATCGGCATGCCCAGCGGAAACTGGTGCGACGGCGTCACGTAAATCAGCCGCGTGCCGTGCGGAATCAAATCCACTCGAATCCCTTCGGCATCCACCGGCACGCCGACCACGGTGGCGCCGTGGCTGCCGAACAACAGCCGCGCGGGCGGGTAACCGGGGTCTTCCATCGCCACCAGGCTGCCGGGCCGGATCAGCACTCGGCCAATCAGGTCCAGCGCTTGCTGCGCGCCGTTGCACACCACCACGTCGTCGTCCTGACAATTGACCCCACGGGAAAACGCAATGTGCCGGGCAATCGCATTGCGCAGCGCCGGCAAGCCTTCGGGCAGGCTGTAGAAACCTTTGGAACCGGCGATCTGCCGCAATGCATGCGACGTGCAGCGGCGCCAGTCGTCCTGCGGAAACTGGCCTTTGCTGGTGGCGCCGCCGATAAAGTCGTATCGCAGCGAACCCTGCAG
>NZ_MKGS01000008.1:0-17995 GCF_002836905.1 Pseudomonas sp. 43NM1
TTTTTGAAGACGCTCCGAGACCCAACGGGGGCAAGCCCCCTCGCCACAGGGCCCCCTCGCCACGGGTTTAATGTCAGCCAATGACTACGTGTGGTGAATCTCGCGATCCTTGGTTTCCGGCATGAAGAAAATCCCCAGTACCGCCGTCATCACCGCGATCACAATCGGGTACCACAACCCGTAGTAGATATCCCCCGTGGCCGCGACCATCGCGAACGCCACCGTCGGCAGGAACCCACCAAACCAGCCGTTGCCGATGTGATACGGCAGCGACATCGAGGTGTAGCGAATCCGCGCCGGAAACAGTTCCACCAACCATGCGGCAATCGGCCCGTAAACCATGGTCACGTAGATCACCAGAATCGTCAGCAGCAGTAACACCATCGGGTAATTGGTTTTCGCCGGGTCAGCTTTTTCCGGATAACCGGCCTCTTTCAGCGCACCGCTCAGGGTCGCGGTGAAGGCGTCGTTGCGGGTTTTGAAGTCTGCGGCGGCGAGGCTGCTGCCTTCGAAGCTCGGGATCATCCGATCGCCGATCCGTACCTGGGCAACGGTGCCGGGCTCGGCGGTTTCATTTTTGTAAGGGATCGCGCGTTTCGCCAGCAAGGTTTTCGCCAAGTCGCAGGAACTGGTGAATTTGGCTTTGCCCACCGGGTCGAACTGGAACGAGCACTGCTCGGGATCCGCGATCACCGTCACCGGATTTTTCTCCTGTGCAATGAACACGTCCGGATTGCCGTACTGGGTCAGCGCGTGGAAGATCGGAAAGTACGTCAGCGCCGCGAGAATACAGCCGGCCATGATGATGCCCTTGCGACCGATGCGGTCCGACAGACTGCCGAAAATCACAAAGAACGGCGTGCCGATCAGCAGCGAACCGGCGATCAACAGGTTGGCAGTCTGCGGGTCGATCTTCAGCGTCTGCAACAGGAAGAACAGCGCGTAGAACTGCCCGGTGTACCACACGACCGCTTGACCGGCGGTGCCGCCGAGCAACGCCATGATGACGATTTTGAGGTTGTCCCAACGGGCGAAAGATTCGGTCAGCGGCGCCTTCGAGGCTTTGCCTTCGGCCTTCATTTTCAGGAACACCGGCGACTCGCTGAGTTGCAGGCGGATGTACACCGAGACGATCAGCAGCAGGATCGACAGCAGGAACGGAATCCGCCAGCCCCAAGCCTCGAACGCTTCGGTGCCCAGCACAGTGCGGCAGGCGAGGATCACCAGCAGCGACAGAAACAGCCCCAGCGTTGCGGTGGTTTGAATCCACGAAGTGAAAAAGCCGCGGCGTCCTTTCGGTGCATGTTCGGCGACGTAAGTCGCCGCGCCGCCATACTCACCGCCCAGCGCCAGGCCTTGCAGCAGGCGCAGGGTGATCAGGATGATCGGCGCCGCGACGCCAATGGTCGCGTAGCCGGGGAGGAAACCGACGATGGCGGTCGAGATGCCCATGATCACAATGGTGATGAGGAAGGTGTGCTTGCGCCCGATCATGTCGCCCAGGCGGCCAAACACAATCGCCCCGAACGGCCGCACCGCGAAACCGGCGGCGAAGGCGAGCAGGGCAAAGATGAACGAGGTGGTTTCGTTGACGCCGGCAAAGAAGTGCTTGGCGATGATCGCCGCGAGGGAGCCGTATAAATAGAAGTCGTACCATTCGAACACGGTGCCCAGCGAGGAGGCGAAGATCACCTTGCGCTCCTCTTTGGTGATCCCGTGATTGGGCGCGCTGCCCGTGGTGGTGTTGTCAATTGCGGCCATGGGTCTTCTCCGTCTTGCTCTTGTTGTAGGCCGGAGCACCTCACACCCTTATTGCCGCACCCAGGCCCTGGGGCTGATGACATTGGATTGCGCGAAGCAGGGAAGCGGACAAACCGCGCATTGCTGCGAAGTTTCCTAAAGCATAATCAGCTTCGCGCAAATATCCACTCGGCCACTTCAAACAGCGGAATTGACAGGAAAACCTGCTGGATGGGAACGATCATTAGGGGGGAAACCTGTGGGAGCCGAGCCTGCTCGCGATGGCGGTTCATCAGCCAGCAATGATGCTGAATGTACCGCCGCCATCGCGAGCAAGCTCGGCTCCCACAGGTTATCTATCGCTGGGATTCCGAGGTCTGGCATAAATCCCTTGTGGGAGTGAGCCTGCTCGCGATGGCGGTCTATCAGCCAGCAATGATGCTGAATGTACCGCCGCCATCGCGAGCAAGCTCGGCTCCCACAGGTTATCTGTTGCTGGGACCCCGAGGCCTGGCACCAATTCCCTGTGGGAGGGGAGGTTTGAATCAGACCCGGAACTGGTCCATGAGGCTCTGCTGCTGGTTGGCCAGGGTGTTCAGCGATTGACTCACTCGCGCCGATTCATTGGCCTGGCCGGACAGCGATTCGGTGACGTCGCGGATGGTTGCGACGTTGTTGTTGATCTCCTCGGCCACCGCGCTTTGTTCCTCGGCGGCGCTGGCGATTTGCAGGTTCATGTCGGTAATCACCGTCACCGCATCGCCGATCTGGCGCAGCGCGGTCACGGCTTGGCCGACTTGCTCGACGCTGCTCTGCGCCTGGCGATGGCTGTTGTTCATCGAACCGACCACTTCCTGCGTGCCGTTTTGCAACTGCTCGATCACCAGACGGGTTTCCTCGACCGACTCCTGCGTGCGCCGCGCCAGGTTGCGCACTTCATCGGCCACCACGGCAAAACCACGTCCGGCCTCACCGGCGCGCGCCGCTTCGATGGCCGCGTTGAGCGCCAGCAGGTTGGTCTGCTCGGCGATGGCGCGAATCACTTCCAGCACCGAACCGATCTTCTCGCTGTTCGCCGCCAGCCCTTCAACTTGCACCATCGCCGCGCTCATGTCGGCGGCGAGGTGGTCGATGCTCGCGGTGGTGCGGTCGATCACGGTCAGGCCCTGACGCGTTGCTTCGTCTGCATCCCGCGCGGCATGCGCCGCTTGCGCAGCGCTGCGGGCGACGTCCTGGGCGGTGGCGCTCATTTCGTGGGACGCGGTGGCGACCTGATCGACTTGGCGGTATTGCTGCTCCATGCCGGCGCTGGTCTGGGTGGCGATGGCGGAAGACTGGTCGGCGGTGCTGCGCGCGTCCTGCACCGAGCGTTTCACCTCGGCAATGATCGGTTGCAGCTTGTCGAGGAAACGGTTGAACCAACCGGCCAACTGACCGAGTTCGTCCTTTTTGTCGTAAGCCAACCGGCGGGTCAAATCACCTTCGCCGCTGGCGATGTCTTCAAGCATGTGCGCCACGCCGAGGATCGGCCGGGTCACGCTGCGCGCCATCAGCCACACCAGCAGCAAACCGATCAACGCCGCGAGAACGCCGAGGCCGAGCTCCATCAGGGTGCCCGCGCGGTTGCTTTCATCGAGCTGTTTTTTCAGCGCTTCGGCCGGGCCGACCAAGACTTTTTCCGGCACGTCGAGCAACACGCCCCACGACTTGCCATCCGGAATCGGCTGGAACGGCGCCAGCACTTTCAGTTGTCCGTTGTTGTGCAGGCTTTCGGTGTTGCTGCTGGCGGCGAGTCGGCGGATCAGCTCGGCGCCGTTGACGTTGTCGACGGCGTCCAGGCGTTGGCTGAGCTTGCTGGCGTCGGCGCTGTAACCGGCGAGCAGGCCGACCGGGCTGAGGATGCTGACGTGGGTCTGGCCGTCGTAGAGCTTTTTGCTCGCGCCGACGCTGATCGCTTGCAGGCTGTTGAGGTTGATGTCGACCGACAGCGAGGCGATGACTTTGCCGTTGACCATCAGCGGAAACACAATGCTGGTCATCAGCACATTCTGGCCGTCGATGACGTAGAAATACGGCTCGATCACGCACGGCTTGAGCGTGGTGCGCGGGCAGGTGAACCAGGCGTTGGCGGCCTGACCGCTGGGGCCGGTGCTGATGTCGGCCATGTCGCTTTCGGGCAGCGACATCGAGGTCAGTTTGCCGGCGGTCGGTTGCGACCAGTACAAGGCAAAACGGCCCTTGTCGTTGCTGCCGAGTTCAGCCTGACCGGCGAACAATTCATCCTTGCCGTCCAGCGCATTGGCTTCAAACACCAGCGACAAACCGAGCAGTTCCGGATTGGCTTGCAGCGCGGCTTTGACCTGACGGGTCAGGTCTTCGCGCAGGTCGAAGGCGTCGAGAAAACGCTTCTCGGCCTGCTCGCGCAAAAACAGCACCTGGCGCGAGAAGCCGTGGCCGTATTGATAGGCGTCCATGAACTGCTGACGAATGTTCAGGGCCTGGTTTTCACCTTGGGATTCGATCCGCGCCTGGGCCGATTCGGTGAGCATCTGCATGCTCGACGCCTTCACCAGCGCAGAGCTGTGCTCCATGCGATACAACGAAAGACCCACCAGAAGCGTCACGATACCCGCCAGGCAAAGCCCGGCCAGCAGGGTGATCTTCCATTGGATGGAGAGCTGTCTGAGCGACATGAAAAGGCGTCCTTATTCGATATTTATCTGAGACTTTGCACTGTAACGGCCACGATTCGGCTTTCTTAAGGACAAATCCAATCTGTAGGAGCGAGGCTTGCCCGCGAAGGTGGCGGCACATTCAGCATTCATGTTGACTGACACACCGTCTTCGCGGGCAAGCCTCGCTCCTACAGAGCGCGGTCAGGTGATCGCAAGCTGTTACACATTTCCGGACCATGTGCGCTTTGACACCGACGCCACTCTGCGGCACAGTGCGCGCCCTCTAATAAAACCCATTCCTTTATTCCGCTGGCGGCGCTTTGCGAACTGCCGGGCGGTGTCATTTCGCATGCCCAGAGGTAACGATGATTAATGCTGTAATTGCCGCGGTCGGCGTCATGCTGGTGCTCAGCCTGTCCCGCGTGCATGTGGTGATCGCGCTGATCGTCGGCGCGCTGGTGGGTGGCCTGACCGGTGGCCTGGGCATCGACGCCACGCTCAAAGCCTTCAACAGCGGGCTCGGCAATGGCGCCACAGTCGCTTTGTCCTACGCCTTGCTCGGCGCTTTCGCCGTGGCGATTGCCAAATCCGGCCTCGCCCACGCGCTGGCCGACAAAGCCCTGCTGATGGTTGACCGCCAACATGCCAGCGGTGGCCGCCAGGTCAAATGGCTGCTGATTGGCCTGTTGTGGGTGGTGGCGATCGCTTCGCAGAACATCCTGCCGATACATATCGCGTTTATTCCGTTGCTGGTGCCGCCGCTTTTATACGTGCTGACCAAGCTGCAACTGGACCGACGCTTGATCGCCTGCGTCATGACCTTCGGCCTGATCACCCCGTACATGGTCTTTCCGGTCGGTTTCGGCAACATCTTCCTCAACCAGATTCTGCTGGCCAACGTCAGCAAGAGCGGGGTCGATATCAGCCACATCAACGTCATGCACGCTATGGCGATTCCGGCGATGGGGATGGTTTTCGGCTTGCTGGTGGCGGTGTTTTTCAGCTACCGGAAAAAACGCGTCTACGACCTGGCGAAGATCGAGCAAGTCGAGCAGGTCAGCGTTGCCTACAACCCGATGACCCTAGGCATTGCCGGGCTGGCGATTGCCGCGGCGTTCATCATTCAGTTGCTGCTGGATTCGATGATCATCGGCGCGTTGGCCGGGTTTCTGATTTTCTCGGTGTCGGGGATTGTGAAATGGCGTGAGACCGACGACCTGTTCACCGAAGGCATGAAAATGATGGCGATGATCGGTTTCATCATGATCGCCGCGTCGGGTTTTGCCGAAGTGCTCAAGGCCACCGGGCAGGTGCGCACGCTGGTCGAAAGCGCGGCGGCGTGGATCGATCACAGCAAAGCCATCGGCGCGCTGCTGATGTTGCTGGTCGGCCTGATGGTGACGATTGGCATCGGTTCGTCGTTTTCCACGGTGCCGATTCTCGCGGCGATTTTTGTGCCGCTGTGCGTGCAACTGGGCTTCAGCCCGATGGCGATTGTGTGCATCGTCGGCACGGCCGGTGCCTTGGGCGACACTGGTTCGCCGGCCTCGGATTCGACCCTCGGGCCGACATCGGGCCTGAACATCGATGGCCAGCACCATCACATCTGGGACACCGTGGTCCCGACGTTCCTGCACTACAACCTGCCGCTGCTGGCGTTCGGCTGGGTGGCGGCGATGGTCCTGTAACCCCGCGCGATCCTGCTTTTGTGGCGAGGGGGCTTGCCCCCGTTCGACTGCGCAGCCGTTGTAAAACCTGCCAATGCGGTTTTCCTGAAGATATGTTGGGGGGCGCTGCGCGACCCAACGGGGGCAAGCCCCCTCGCCACAGAGTCTCGCTCCTGCAGGGGCTGCGGCGGATGACGATTCAACTTTTGATCCGGCCGGCCGTTAACGCCTTTAACCTCGCCTATAAAATCAAAAAGAGTGAACCGTCATGCGCATGAGCCTGAAGGCTAAAGTCCTGTCCCTTGCCGTTCTCCCGGTGCTGCTTTTTGCCTTGATCATCAGCTTGACCACGCTGTTCATCCTTCAAGATCAGGCGCGCAAAGAGGTCGAGGACACCCGGCAAAACCTGCTCAATGACGCCAAAGCCACACTGCAAAGCTACGTCGCCGTGGCCATGACCACGATCAAACCGCTCTACGACGCGGCCGCCCCCGGCGATGACGCGGCGCGCGCGCAAGCGATCAAATTGCTCTCGAGCATCACCTACGGCAAGGACGGCTACTTCTTCGGCTACGACTCCAACACCGTGCGCCTGTTCAAGGCCAACAGCCCCGAAGGCGTCGGCCAAAGCTTCAAGGACAACCGCGACCCGAACGGCGTCTACGTCAACCGCGACCTGGTGAAAGTCGCCAAGGACGGCACCCACTATCTGCAATACAGCTCGCCGCTGCCGGGCAATACGCAAGTGCTGGTGCCCAAACTCGGCTACACCGACTACTTGGCGAAGTGGGACATGGCGGTCGGCACCTCGGTCAACCTTGACGGCATCGAAGCGCAAGTCGCGCTGGTCGAAACCAAGATTGCCGAGCGCATGGAAGGCGTGGTGCTGAGCATCATCGGCATCGCTGTGGTGGTGTTGCTGGTGATTGCCGCGGTCGGCATGCTCCTGGCCAACACCATTTTGCGTCCGCTGAACCTGATGAAAGCCAACCTCGACGACATCGCGGCCGGCGAGGGCGACCTGACCCGGCGCCTGACCATCACCAGCGATGACGAACTCGGGCAGCTGGCCGGCTCGTTCAACCGCTTCGTTGACAAGATCCACGGACTGGTGCGCCAGATCACCGAAATGACCTCGCAATTGACCGGGCTGGTGAATCAGGTTTCCGATCAGGCGCAGCGCTCGGATCAAGCGATGGAACGTCAGCGCCACGAAACCGATCAGGTCGCCACGGCGATCAACCAGATGTCCGCCGCCGCGCAGGAAGTGGCGAAAAGTGCACAAAACGCTGCGGTCGCCGCCCAGCAAACCGACGCCGAAGGCCAGGCCGCCAAACGCGTGGTGGCCGGCAGCATCGTCAAAATCCATGCTTTGGTCGATGACATTCGCAGCAGCGGCGTGTCGCTCGACAGCCTGCAAAAAGACGTGTCGTCGATCGTCAGCGTGCTTGGGGTGATCCGTTCGATCGCCGAGCAAACCAACCTGCTGGCGCTCAACGCGGCTATCGAAGCCGCCCGCGCCGGTGAGGCTGGACGCGGTTTTGCAGTGGTCGCCGACGAAGTACGAGCACTGGCCAGCCGCACGCAAATCAGTACTCAGGAAATTCAGGGGATGATCGACCGCTTGCAGGCCGGCACCCAATCGGCGGTGGAAGCGATGCGCCGTTCCAGCGAGGCCGGCGACGGCACCTCGGCGCAGGCCAACGAAGCGGGCGCTTCGCTGGACGCGATGGCGCAACTGATCGGCACCATCAACTCAATGAACGCCCAGATCGCCAGCGCTGCCGAAGAACAAACTGCGGTGGCCGAAGAGATCAACCGCAGCGTGCATCAAATTGCCGTGGCAGTAGACAGTGTGGCGGACGAAACCCAACTCGGCGCGCAGACCTCGCGCAGCCTGGCGGATTTGGGTCAACGCCTCGGTAAATTGGTCGGCCAGTTCCGCATCTGATATCAACAAAACCTGCAGGAGCAAAGCTTGCTCGCGATGGCGTCCTCGAAATCGCCATCGCGGGCAAGCCATGCTCCTACAGGGCGGCGGGCAGTCTCAAATCCGCCACGAAGGTCACGACCATCGACCGTGGGAGCAAAGCTTGCTCGCGATGGCGTCCTCGAAATCGCCATCGCGGGCAAGCCATGCTCCTACAAACGCGATTTGCATCGCTGTTACGGCCTGTCCCAGTACGGCACTGCACCAAAACATTCGACAAAATAATCAATCACGGTCCTGACCTTCACCGACAACCGCCGACTGCCTGGCCACAGGACGGCGATCTGCTGCGGTTCGAGGCTGTTGGACACTTGATACTCCCCGAGCACCGGCACCAATGTGCCGGCGCGCACCGCTTCGCCGATCAGCCATGACGGAAACATCACTAGCCCCAGGCCTTGTTCGGCGGCTTGGGTGAGGGTGTCGGCGTGGTTGCCGGTGAGCGGGCCTTTGACCGAGTACGGCGTCCAGTCCTGTTGCTCGCGGCGGAAGAACCAGCGCTGCTGGCCGGTCACTCCTTTGTAGGCCAGGCATTGATGCTGGGCGAGGTCGGCGGGGTGTTGCGGGATGCCGTGACGTTGCAGGTACGCCGGGCTGGCGGCGACCTGGAAGCGATGCGGCGCGAGGATGCGCGCCTGCATGCTTGAGTCGTGCAGCGTGCCGATGCGAAACAGCAGGTCGGCGCCTTCCTGCAACGGGTCGACGTAGCTGTCGGTTTGCTGGATATCCAGTTGCAGCTTCGGGTAGCGCTCGCACAGATGCCCGAGCCACGGCGTCAGATGCCGCTGGCCAAACACCACCGGCGCGTTGATGCGCACCAGTCCGCTGGGTTCGCTTTGCTGTTCTTGCAAGGCTTGTTCGGCTTCTTCGAGTTGCGCCAGCACCAGCCGCGCGTGATGCCCGAGCATGCGTCCGGCCTCCGTCGGCGTGACGGCGCGGGTGTGGCGGTAGAGCAATTGTTGGCTGAGGGCCTGTTCCATCAGCTGGATTTGCCGCGAGATCGAGGAGGGCGCCAAGCCTTCGCGGCGGGCGACTTCGGAGAAACTGCCGTGGTCGAGCACGGCGACAAACAGCCGAAGTGCCTTGAATCCGAGTTCGTTGAGCCCGTGCATGGAAGATCCTGCTGTGCGAGTTGCGCAAAAGTGTTGTCCGGATGCTCCCATTTATCGCAAAGGATCGCCAGCCGATAATGCGCGCCACTTTGCAGATCCGCAGAATTGCTCTTGTGGCGAGCGAGCTGTTGCGGCAAATCAGCTGTTGTGGCGAGCGAGCTTGTTTGCCACTGCTCATGAGCAAGCCGGCTTTTGTGGATCTGCGCTTTCACTGACTGGCAGGATTTCTTATGCAATCTTCTTCAATCGATACCGCGGCGGCCCCAGCGGCACCCGCGACCAAACCGGGGCTGCGGCTGTTGCTGTTGCCGCTGGTGATTCTGGCCGGCATGGGCCTTTCCGTGGAGGCCGGTTTGCTCGGGCCGCTCGGGGTTCAGGTCGGGCATTTGTGGGCGACCCTGAGCATCTTCGGCGTTGGCTCGGCGATTCTGTTTTTACTGTTGCTGTTCAGCGGCAAACAACAAGGCCCGGCGCTCAGCGAGTTGCCACGCTGGCAGTTGATCGGCGGAATTCTCGGGCCGATCTACGTGGTGGTGCTGACCTTGGCCACGCCGCACATCGGCGTCGCCATGACCATGATCGCGATCCTCTCCGGACAAGTCGGCAAAAGCGTGCTGATCGACCATTTCGGCTGGTTCGGCACCGCGCGCAAAAAGGTCAACGGTGAACGCTGGCTGGCGTTGCTGCTGATTGTCGCGGCACTTGTTCTGATCGCTCGGGGTTAATGATGAATCTGATTATTTTGTTGGCAGTGGTCGTGGCTGCCGGTGCGGTGCTGAGCATCCAGGCAGCGATCAACGGCCGTCTCGGCGAGAGCGTCGGGGTGTTGCGCAGCAGTCTGCTGACCTTCGCGGTCGGCGCTGTGGTCACCAGTTTGTTGATCCTGTTTTTCGAACCGGCGCATGCCGTGAGCCTGCTGGACGTGCCGAAATGGCAACTCAGCGGCGCGTTGTTCGGCGTGATCTACATGATCGTCATGGTCGGCGCCGTGCCGCGAGTCGGCACAGCCGTAGCGACCGTGGCGGTGATCCTCGGCCAGTTGGGCATGGGCATGTTGATCGACAGTTTCGGCTGGCTCGGCAACCCGGCAATCGAATTGTCCGGCAGCCGCATCGTCGCGATGGTGTGCCTGGCGCTGGCGCTGGTGTTCATGTATCGCAGCAGCACCCGAACCCAGGCCTGAGCGCCTGACTTGAGCAAGTGATTGGCGACTGCTGCGCAGCCGAACGCAGCTTCGCGGGCTCGGCAGTTGCTGCATGAGCTTCTACACTGGGGATACGGTGCACATTCGTTGCACCGGACGACCATCACAATGGAGTCCGCCCCATGACCGACAGTGAAAGTACCTGCGACTGCCCCAAATGCTCGTGCAAGCTAGGCGAGCATCCCATCGCGCGGCACGGCAAGCATTACTGCTGCGAAGCCTGCGCCAAGCATCATGAAGACGGTGAAGCGTGTTCGAGCAAAGGCTGCAAGTGCTCGCAAAAGTAGCCGTCAGATACAGCCTTCAGGCAAACGCCAGATGCAAAAAGTGGAGCCATCCGGGCTCCACTTTTTGTATCTGACGTCCTTGTCTCCCTGAGTGTCTTTTACTTCGCCGGTCGCCAAAAGACGTTCTCGACGCCGAATTTCTCCGCCAGCGGCTTACTGGTCTTTTGCACTTTTTCGCGGCCGAACCTGGGGATTCGCCCAACCCCGGCGTCGCAGCTTGCCCAATGCCACGCCTCGGCGTTATCCATCTTGTCCAGACGAATAATGAAAGACTTGGGAACGCCATGAAGGGTGTATTCAATGACGAAGAGTTTTGCGTTGTTCATAAAGCCCGTATTCCTCCCTGTAGTAATAGAGGGATCGTTGGCGGCGCTGAAAATTCAGTCTGATTGTCAGACGGTGACATCGCTGGCGACACGCCGGGCGCGCCGTTACCATGGCGATTCCCGCCAACCCCAATGAACGTTGCCCATGGCCCTCGCCGCACCGCCCGATTTGAGTGACACCGATGTGCCGGTGCAACCGCTGGCGCGCACCTATCCGCGCGGCTTGTTCATCGAGCCGCACGCGCATGTGTGGGGGCAGTTGTTATACGCCATGAGCGGCGTGATGTGGGTCGAAACCCCGCACGAAGCGCTGGTGGTGCCGCCGCAACGCGCGGTGTGGCTGCCGCCCGGCGTGCCGCATGGGATTCGCGTGGTGTCGGACCTGCAGATGCGCAATATCTACCTGCGCCCGGCGCTGGCGGCGACGCTGGATGATCGGGTGCAGGTGATCGAAGTCGGCGGGTTGCTGCGTGAATTGATTGTCGGGTTGGTGGAGCAGGGCGATCAATCTGCGCAGCCAGCAGCAGACGCGCCGCAATATTACGAAGCGCTGGTGAGTCTGGCGTTGCTGGAGCTGCAGCGTGCCAAGCGTTCGATGCTGAAGATTCCCTTGCCGGACGATTCTGACAGGCGCTTGCTCAATCTGTGTCAGGCGGTCATGGCGGCGCCGTCGCTGGATATCTCGTTTGAACAACATGCGGAAAATACCGGGGCCAGCGTGCGCACGCTGGCGCGTTTGTTCAAGGAGGGCCTGGGCATGGGCTTCGCCGAATGGCGGCGCCAGGTGCAATTGGCGACGGCGGTGGCGGAGTTGATTCAGGGCGTGGCGGTCAGCACAATTGCCCGCGAACTGGGCTATTCGCCGAGCAGTTTCAGCGACATGTTCCGCCGCGAACTGGGTGTGGCGCCGTCGCAGTTCATGACCAATCGCTGACCCCCTGTAGGAGTGAGCTTGCTCGCGATAGCGGTTTTAATTTCGGCAGAGATGTTGATTGATCGACCGCAATCGCGAGCAGGCTCACTCCTACAGGGGGTTGTGGCTTGGCAGGATTTTGGCCGATAGCCAGAAGCCCTTGGCCGATTGCTTTCGCGACCCTTCTTTAGACTCTGCGCATTCCCCCAATCAATGCCACGGAGTCTGTCATGAACTACCTCATCTCGCTGGCCATCGGCCTCGGCGTTGGCCTGCTGTATGGCGCGCTGAATTTCCGCTCGCCGGCGCCTCCGGCGATTGCGCTGGTGGGATTGCTGGGCATGTTGGCCGGCGAGCAGTTGTGGCCGGTGGGCCGGCAGTGGGTCGCCGGTTGGATCTCCTGAACATCCTTCGCTCAATCAATGGAAGCTCGCGATGAAAGCTCTGCAATTCGACAACACCGGCGACCTCTCGGCCCTGCGCTACGTCGAGGTGCCCACCCCGATGCCTGGCGCCGATGAAGTGCTGGTGCAAATCAAGGCTGCCGGTCTCAACCCCAGCGATGTAAAAAACGTGCTCGGGCGTTTCCCTTACACCACACTGCCGCGAATTCCCGGTCGGGATTTCGCCGGGGTGGTGGTGGAAGGTCCGCAAGCGTTGATCGGTCAGGACGTCTGGGGCACCGGGCGGGAGCTGGGGTTTTTCGCTGACGGTTCGCATGCGCAATTCGTCAAGTTGCCGGCCAACGGCGTGGCGCTGAAACCGACGCACCTGAGTTTCGCCCAGGCCGCCAGCCTCGGCGTGCCATACACCACGGCGTGGGATGCGCTGGAACGCAGTCTGGTGACGGCGGGCACGCGTTTGTTGGTGATCGGCGGCGGGGCGGTCGGCACTGCGGCGCTGGCATTGGCCAAGGTGCGGGGCGCGCAGGTATTGGCGGCGGCGCGGCGGGTCGAGCAGGTCGAGGCGTTGCAGGCTCAGGGTTACCAGACGTTGCAACTGGACAAACCTGAAGACCTTGGCGCGCAGGTCAATGCGGTTTTTGCCGGCGGCGCCGAGGTGATTTTCGACACCACCGGTTTCTGGTTGCCGGCCTCGGTCGCGGCGCTGGCAGTGTTCGGACGCATCGCGATCATTGCGGCGCCGGTAGACGGCCACGTGCAATTGCCAGCGCTGGCGTTGTATCGCAAGGGCGGTTCGGTGGTCGGGATCAATTCGTTGTTGTACGGGGTAGCGGAATGCGCGGCGATGCTGGACCAGTTCGGCAAGTTCTTTGATCAGGGTTTGCTGCCATTGCCGCAAGGGCTGGTGGAATCACCATTGGCCGAGGGCGTGGCGCGATATGCCGAAGTGAACGCGGGTGCGGGTGACAAAGTGATATTGCTGCCCTGACTGATAGCTGGGTTGCCTGATCTGACGCAATCGCGAGCAAGCTCGCTCCCACAGGGAGATCTTCGGAGGGCACAGATTTTGTGTCCAACACAGATCAATTGTAGGAGCGAGGCTTGCCCGCGAAAGCGGTGTGTCAGGCACGGTGATGTTGGATGTGCTGGCCCAATCGCGAGCAGGCTCACTCCTACAGGGGGGCTTCGGTGGACACAGATTTTGTGTTCTACACAGATCAATTGTAGGAGTGAGCTTGCCCGCGAAAGCGGTGTGTCAGGCACGGTGATGTTTGATGTGCTGGCCTCATCGCGAGCAGGCTCACTCCTACAGGGGATCTTTGGTGGGCACAGATTTTGTGTTCAACACAGATCAATTGTAGGAGCGAGGCTTGCCCGCGAAAGCGGTGTGTCAGGCACGGTGATGTTGGATGTGCTGGCCTCATCGCGAGCAGGCTCACTCCTACAGGGGATGTGTGGTGGACACAGATTTTGTGTCCAACATCGATCACCCTGTGGGAGCGAGCTTGCTCGCGATGGCGTCCTGAAGTCGGACTCAGGACTCAGGCCTCAGGCACACCTTTCTCCCACGCCGACCAGTTTTTCAAAATGTCCTGCACCAGCGGATTGCCGGTGCGGTAGAGGTTTTCCAGCGCAGGCACGAAGCCGCCCTGGTCGGCGTATTTCAGCAGATTGTCCACTTCGCTTTGCCCTGGCGCCGGGCGGTCGAAGTCGGAACCGGCGCGCACCACGGCCAGTCGCTGCACGTCCACCAGCCCTTCACGACTGGCGCGCAGCAGCGCTTCGTACGTCGAGTTGTCTTCCTGCTGCGTCGTGCAGTATTCACCTTTGTTGTCCGTCAGCAACTGGGTCCACACCTCGGCGCGTTCACTCAAACGTGTGCCGGAGAACCAGGTATTGCCCGCCAACGTATCGCATTTAGTCACCACCGGCGGTTGATTAGCCGGGGCTGACGGGTATTTCAAACGCCATGCCGCCGACTCTTTGCTCTCGCTCAATTCAACCTTGTGCGACAGCGCAAATGCCTTGGCCTGCAGCTTCGGATTGAGCTCGAACACTTCAGTCTTGTAGTCCAGCGGCGGCTTCTGGTTCGGGCCTTGGGTGTTGATGCCGATGTAACCGGTCGGCCAGTCTTTCGGCGCGTCACGCGAATCGATCTCCCATTGCGTGCCGAATTCCACCAGGTAATGCGCCCATGCAGCAGTGCCGATGGTCCCGTGCTTCGGGCTGATCCCGGCAATCCCTGCGATCAGGAAATAGCTTTTGCGCAGATCGAATTTCGGCGACAGCGCCAGCGCCAAGGTCGATGCAGCGGCGTTGGTCTGGCCCATGCCGGTCACCATCAAACACACCTGCTGCGTATTGCAGCGAATGTTCGGGTACTCGGCGGACAGGCCCGGCACGCGCACCTCTTGCGTGAGCTGCAGGCGATCAATCCAGTTTTGCGCCTCAGGGGCGAACATCGCGATCAGCATCACTTTCGGCTGAATCGGTGCTTCAGCGGCCCACGCGGTTGAACTGAGAAAAGCGCCGCAAGCCAAGCCAACGGACAGAGAAAGACGCGTCATTGCTTTCATAAAAACCTCCTTAGAATTGATAACCGATACCGGCGTAATAACCCCAGCCATCCGAGCGCGCGCGGAAATCGCCGTCGCCGAAATTCAGTTCGCTGCCATCCTCCCAGTTACCGCCGTTGTGGAAGTAACGGCCGACCAGGGTGAAGCGCAGGTGGGTGAACGAGTACAGCAAGACGTTGGTGGCGACGGTGGCGTTGGCGGTTCGCGCCGGATTGTCCTTGTGCAAGTCCGAGCCGAAATCGAAATTGGTGAAGCCGATGTAAGTCAGCGATGCGCCGTTGCTGAAGCTGCTGATCGGCACGATGTATTTCAGCTGGGCGCGGTAGCCGTCCCAGGAATACTCGTTGCTCGCCCCGTAACTTTCCCACTGATAACGACCGTAAAGGTTCGCCGACAGATTGACCCGCGAGTGCGTGTCGATGTCCGTGCCCAAACCGCTGTACAGCGTGTTGCTGCGGTTGCGCGTGTTGCTGCCGTGGTCGTAGATCCAGTCGAACGCCACGTACCATTCCTTGAACGGCCCGATGGCCAGGCTGCGGCCGGCGAGGTAGTCGATGGAGATGCGCGGTTCGTGTTCCATGAACAGCGGTGAACCGTGGTCCCACGCGCCTTTGTCATTGCTGTTGCCGATGTCGAAAATCTTCGGAATGTCGATGTAGCCGTACAACTCGAACGGCCCCTTGCGCCCGAAGTATTCGTACTCCAGGTACACATCGTCGGTGGGTTGCGGGCCGAAACTGATGTCCTTGCTGCCGATCACCGTCAGGTCCTGGTTGAACCAGTCCGACAGGTACGCGCCTTTTTTCGGCGGGCTGGCCTCGACACTCAGCGCTTCGCCCTGGGCGGATTCATCGGGGAGGGTGGGCTGCGCTAAAACGGTGCTGCTGAGTAGTCCTGTAACGCTGGCCAGTAGCAAGGAAACAGCGACAGTGCGCGAGCAAGTCACGCGGCTGGACGTGTGGTGCATTAAAAGTCCCTTTTCGTGCGAATCGAAGGCCCGTGTTTTCGGGCTTGCGCGGTTATGTAGCGAAAACGCCGTGATCGGCGACTCGCAAACGTTTGCACAACTCATACCAATTATTTCAATTGCATGAAAAATCACGGGAATCGGGGCTTTTGTTGTCGCTTCGGTCAATCCAGAAAACTTGCCTGAAAACACACTGCTTTTCTGTGGGAGCGAGCGTGCTCGCGATGGCGGTGGGTCAGGGAATTACAGCGCTGAATTGGACGATCGCCATCGCGAGCAAGCTCGCTGCCACAGGGGATAAAAGCCGCTTCATCACCAAAGTATTAATGCTAATTAACCCGCGCCAGACGCTGTCCCTTCGCCGGGCGTCTACTACCGTGGTTGAAGATTTGAACGGTTTACAACGCCGTCGCAGTCTTGATTTGCGTGTCGTCACTCACGGAAAACAACGCCGCTGTCACACGCCCTTCAAGGAAGAATGGTTAACCACGTAAAAGGAATTGCCCGTGGACTTGAGATCCGTCATCGCCCCGATTTCGCGCGTATCCCCACTTTTTCTTGCCGTACGCCTGAGCATTGTTGGCGTGTTTGTCGGGGTTGTCAGCCCGCAAGCGATGGCCGCGTGTACGCCCGCCAGCCCGACGGCGGGTGCGACGGTGACCTGTAGCGGCGTGCCGTCGTTGCCGCTGTTTCTCAACACCTTCTCCAGCGCGGTGAATGACCTCACCGTCAACGTCAATGCCGGCGCGCAACTCAACGCCACCCTGGGCGGGCAGGCGTTGACCCTCACGGGCAACAACATCACGTTGAACAACGCCGGGACCATTGACCCTTCGTTACTCGGCGCACTCAGCGTGTTAAGCACGGGCGCGGTCATCGGCAATACCGGCGCTTCGGTGGTCAACATCAGCAACGCCGCCACCGGGATCATTCGCGGTACCGGCGCCTTGCTGGGCGTCAACCTGGCCAGCCTCAACGGCATGGCGCTGAACCTCAGTAACGGCGTTGGCGGCAGCACCAACATCGTCAACAACGGCAGCCTCGGCTCGGTCTCTCTGGCGGGCCTGACGCTGTTTCCCGCCGACACGCCGATCGTCGCGGTCACTGGTGGTTCTCAAGTCAACGTGATCAACGCCGGCACAATCACTGGGCGCATGGCGTTCGAAACCTCGGCCAGCGGCAATACCTTCACCAACTCCGGCAACATCAGTGGCGGCGTGTCGATGGGGGCGGGCAGCACCAACACCTTCACCGCGATTACCGGTTCAACCATTTCCGCTGGCGGCGGCATCGGCCTGGCATTGGGCGGGCTGCTCGGCGTCAACCTGACCTTCGCACCGACCGGGCAGATTGACGGCGGCGCTGGCGGGGTCAACACGTTGACCCTGCAGAACCCGATTGGCCTCGGCGGCGGCACCACCGGGGCCGGCACGGTGTCCAGCGACAACTACGTCAACTTCAACAACCTGACGGTCAACAGCGGCACCTGGACGCTGCAAGGTCCGGTGGTCACCGGCAGCACCACGCTCAATGGCGGTATCGCCCAATTCAACAACAGCGCGGCGTTCGGCAGCGGCGTACTGACGGCCAATGGCGGCGGGTTGCAGGCGAGCACTGGCGGCTTGACCCTGAGCAACCTGATCAACCTCGGCGCCAGCGGTTTGCAACTGATGGGCAGCAACGCCGTTACGCTCGGCAACGTGATCAGCGGCAGCGGCGGCCTGACCAAGACTGGCACCGGCCAACTGATCCTCAATGGCGCCAATACCTATTTGGGCAGCACCACCCTCAACGGCGGCTCAGTGCAACTGGGCAATGATCAGGCGTTCAGCACCGGCACGGTCACCGTCGGCGGTTCGACCGTTCTGCAAGCGCCCGGCACTGTCACGCTGAACAATGCCTTGGTGCTCAACAGCGCGCTCGGCACTTCCGGCGTCGGCAGCCTAACCCTCGCGGGTGCGATCAGCGGCGCTGGCGGCATCTCGAAAAACGGCAGCGGCACCCTGGCGCTGACCGGCAACAACGCCAGTTACAGCGGCAGCACCGACCTCAATGCAGGCACCCTCAGCCTCGCCAACAACAATACGCTCGGCAGCGGTGCGTTGAACGTTAACGCGGCGGCCAACCTCGACAC